>JANXQG010000295.1 GCA_025356915.1 Planctomycetota bacterium
GAATGCGTGGCCCTACTGGAACAGCGAGGCTTGAATTGGAAACTGGGAAGTGCCTCGCAGGTCGACGAACTGTTTCGTCTGGGCATCGAAGGCCTGCGATTGGAAAAGCTGGCCCAGGCGCCCCAGGCCCTGCCGCCGCGGCGGGATTGGCTCTATTTCGAGGTCAGCCGCGATAACGCCGCCTGGAAAGACGTGGTGCGAACACAAACGCTGGCCATGCGGTTGAAAGAATCAATGATCGCCAACCGGAAGGAGCTCCAAGGGGGGACGAAAATCGTCGTCTCCTTGCCCAACAAGCAGGTTGTGTTGCAGTTCGCGCTCTTCGCCGTTCCTAATCCCCAGGGCCGATCATGACGCCCGCTTTTAGCGAGATCCTCGATCCCGTTTTTCTGTATGTGATCGATTTATTGGATCGCATCAATCAACATCGCGCCGCGTCCGTTGCGATCGAACGACAGCAGGTTCGCAGACGCCTGGACGAAGCCCTGCTGAAATTGGGTGGTCGCAGGGAATCGGTGCTTGCCGGCCAGGCATTGACCTACTGGATCGACGAAATGCTGATCATGACCGATTGGGAAGGTCAGGATTGGTGGAACAACAATAAGCTCGAAACGGAGATTCTGGATACCAACAATCGGTATCGCAATTTTTTTGTTGATGCCAAGGAATCTGCCGGACTGGCCGACAAGAGCGCGCTGGAAGTCTATTATCTCTGCGTGGCCTTGGGGTTCCGAGGCCTCTATCGTGATCTCCAGTCTGATGATTCAATGAACGCCCGGGAAACGCTGCAACTCCCGCCCACGTTGCAAGAGTGGCTTCAGCAGGTCTACGCCGGCATTCGACTGGTGCCCCCGCCCGACTTCGACGGCCAGCGCGAACCCATCGAAGGCGTCTATCCCTTGGAGGGGCCGGTCACGCTGATTTGGGCCTCCTTCTTCGGCCTGATTCTGCTGGTACTCGCTACGGTACTCGGATATCTGTATTTCCACTTCCAAAAGTAATCGTATTGAGTGGAGCATGCAATGAGTAACTATTTGCGGTGGCTTTTAGAATGGGCGACCTATCCGCTGCGGGCCTTGTTATACGCTCCCGCTCGGATCCTCAGCGGTTCTCGCCGCTTGGCTGGCTTGTCGCTGCCTTTCCAGGTCGCACTTCTGACGCTCTTCGTCTTGGTTCTGTCCGTCGTGGTCACGGTGATCCTTTTTTGCCGCATGCAGAATGTGACTTTCCGGCAAGCAAAGCTCAACTATGAGTTCTGGGTCATCACCTCGGTCCTCGTTCTCCTCATTCCTTTCGTGCTCTACAAGGCCCTCTCCCTCTGGCTGGAAGGCCCCTCTTCGCCTTATCCCGAGATTGACCGTGCCTGGAATGCCGGAATTCGAGAACTACAGCGCAAAGGGCTGGACCTCCGCCAGATCCCCCTGTTTCTCGTTGTTGGATCGGCCAGCGAACAGCAAGAGCGTGCAATCTTCCAGACTGCGGGCACGGAGTTTCTCGTCACGGGCGTGCCGCAGGGCGACGCCAGTCTCCATTGGTACGCACAACAAGACGCCATTTATGTCGTCGCCAGCCAGACATCCTGTCTGAGCGGACTGGGCCGAAATGGTCCCAGCGCGCCGGAATCACGGTCCCCTGGGCAGGGAACACCTGGCGTGACCCCTCCGGCAGTCGATCTCCGCCAGACGATGCCCGTGGGCGGAATGTCCAGGCCAATGGCACCCGAACCTTCCGAGGCATCCGCTCCCGTTCGGCCCCAGGATCAGGCTCCGTCGTCCCCCCAGAAATCGAATGATATGCGCGGCACGATAATGGATCCGTCCATGTTCCGAAGTGATCCCGGAGGAAGACCTGCCCCAGTCTCGAATATTCCGACCGACAGGAACTTCTTTGTCGAAACGCGGAAACAGTTCGCTTGGCTCTGCCGCTTGATTCGTCGTTCGCGTCTACCCTATTCGCCCATCAACGGTGTCTTGGCCTTGCTCTCTTTCGGCAAGGTGCAGTCGGGGCAACCTGGGGTCAGGAATGCTTTGGGTGATGCCTTGCGCTATGACCTCGAACAGGTGCTGGCCTCGCTGATGATTCGCTGTCCCGTCACCGTGCTGGTGACCGACATGGAGGAAGAGCCCGGCTTCCGCGAGTTCATCAAAAGGATGATTCGCAGCCAAGGCCCGGAATATGTCAAGAAGTATCGCTTCGGAAGAAGTTTCCCTCTAGCGATTCCCGCCACTCCGGAACGCGTACAAAGGCTCGCGGCTCACTTGGGTTCGGCGTTTGAAGGCTGGATCTACGGATTCTTCCACGACGAGGAGTCGATTTTGCGATCCGCGGGCAACACCAGCCTTTATGCGTTTCTGAGCAAGATCCGCCAGTCGGTCAGAAACTTGGGCGAGATCTTCGGCGGTTTTTCTAGGTTGCAGCCGAAGGCCATCGGCGATGCCGTCTCGTCTCCCGAGGTCATTTTCTTTGCCGGATGTTATTTCGCCGGTAACGGTAAAACGGACGAGCTGCAGGTCTTCATCAAACCCGTTCTGGAAAAACCGATCGAGCAACAAGAGGAACTCGAATGGACCGCCGCCGCACTTCGCGAAGATCACCGCTACCAATGGCTGGGGCTGATGGTTTCGGCGGTCGATACCGTGTTGTTCTTCAGCTTTGTCGCCGTGGGAGTTCTTTGGTGGATGGGCTATAAGCCATCCTGGTTCTAACGAAGATCTGACATGAGTACCGAGACGCCCGATTGCGTACGACTCATTGAGGAGTGTCAGGGACTGGTGCGAACGCTGGCGCAACAGGTCCGCGGCAAATCGCCTCCGTATGTGGAATTGGATGACTTGATCGCCTACGGCCAAGTGGGGCTGGCCGAGGCCGCTCGGGACTTCGATGCCTCGCGCGGCCACCGTTTTTCGACCTTTGCCTACTATCGAATTCGCGGCGCAATTTACGACGGCCTATCGAAGCTTTGTGGGCTAAGTCGAGGGCATTACCAGCAGATTCGCGGTCAGCGCATGGCGGGAGAAGTTTTGGCGAAAGACGCGGCGAAGCTCGCGAATGACCCTACTTCCGCCCAAGACCAAGATTTAGGTTGCTTCCGCGACTCGAGCCGCGATCTGGCCTTGGCTTCGTTAATCAAGGCGGTCGGTTCGTGCGACGACGTTTCAGACAAGGCCCAATCCGACGACGCACGCGACTCCCCGCCTGCGATGGCGATCAACAAGGAAATCAGTCAGATTTTGCACCAACTGGTGAATTCTCTTCCTCAACAAGAGAGCGAACTCGTCCGATTTACCTACTTTGAGGGTCTGACGCTGCAAGAGGCGGGACAGCGCCTAGGGATCAGTAAGTCGTGGGCAACGCGGCTTCATGCGCGAGCCTTGGAGCGGCTCGCCCGCTCGCTTCGACTAGGGAAATCCATTTAGGACTGTCGCAGAAATAGCTGTCGCCTTTCGCTCCGCGAAAGCTGCGTTCTTTCGCGGAGCGAAAGACGACAATTGCGACACTTATTTCTGCGCCGATCCTTCCTTACCATTCGCCTTCCCTTCCGCCATCGGTTTCTCTGTTTCACCCAACAACTTCGGCGGTTTTCCGGCCGCATACGCCTTGACCAGTGCTTGGGCCTTCTCCTTGGTGCTGAAGTCCGGGTAGGCGATCGGCTGCGTGTAGCCGTGACGGGCGAGAATCCGAGCACAATCCAATCTCGCCTGGCAGGCCAGATCGACCGCCCCGGCGAGGATTCGCAATGCCTCGGCCGGTGAATGGAAGCCCATGCCGTTGGAGGCGGCGATGTAGTCCCACTTCAATTGGGCATGGCGAATCTGCTGACGGGCCGCAGCCAATTCTTCGTCCTTCGCCCCGGCCTCCATCGCTGCAGCAACATCGAGGTGGGCCTTGGACAAGGCATCTTCCGCCCGGCTGCGGGCTTCGCGGATCTTGTCCTGGATCGATTCAACGCGGTTGCGGATATCCTGCTCGCTCCAGCGGTGGCAGACGGCACACGAATTAGAAATGTTGTGCAAGGGGCTTTGAAGATGGTGGTCCGTGAACTTTACGCCACCCTCCGTACGATAG
>JANXQG010000318.1 GCA_025356915.1 Planctomycetota bacterium
ATCACCGACACAGGCATTGGCATGAACGAAGAGCAAATCGGCAAGCTCTTCCAAGCCTTCAGTCAGGTGGATAGTTCGTCCAAGCGGAAGTTCGGCGGCACGGGGCTGGGTCTTTGCATCAGTAAGCGGCTGACCGAGGCCATGGGCGGCAAGATTGAAGTCCATTCCACCCTTGGTAAAGGAAGCACTTTCAGCGTCACGATTGATCCAGGGGCGCTGGATGGGATTCCCATGATCCAGAACGCCCAAGAGGCCCTAATCGTTCGTTCGCCGACAACGAACACGACTTCGGCAATCCCTGACGAGATCAAGTTCTCCGGTCGGATTCTCCTGGCCGAAGATGGCCCGGACAACCAACGGTTTATCGCCTTTGTGCTCAAGAAGGCCGGTGCCGAGGTGACGTTGGCGGAGAACGGGCAGATTGCCTACGACGAAGCCATGGCCGCAGTTGCGCAGGGTAGACCGTTCGACGTGATTTTGATGGACATGCAGATGCCTGTCCTGGACGGCTATGAGGCCACACGGCAGCTCCGCGAACAGGGGTACAGCGGCCCGATCATCGCCCTGACCGCCCACGCCATGGCCACGGATCGCCAGAAGTGCATTGACGCCGGCTGCGATGATTTTGCCAACAAGCCCATCGACCGGCAGAAGCTGCTGAGCACGGTCGCCCAATGGACGGCAACCCAGCAAACCCCCCAGCCAGCGTGAGCAACGCGAATTCCGATCTTGCCTTCAATTGCGAATCGCTACCCGAAGTTTCGCACTGCGAGATCGCGGATTCTCCGCAGTCTCTGCATCCGAGGGGGTGACCGGTTTTCGCGTCAATGAAGTTAGTCGCGGATCGTCACGAAAGGCCACTTTCACCGGACGATCCTCCAACGAATGGAAGCTGATTACCGCCAGCCGTCCCCCTGTCCGCAGACAATCGGGCAGGCGGCGGAGCGCGATTTCCAGCGATTTTAGTTCGTCATTCACGGCGATTCTCAATGCCTGGAAGGTTCGCGTGGCCGGATCGATCCGGTCGTGCCGCGACCTGGGAACAGAGCGACGCACAAGATCGGCCAGATCGGCCGACGTTTCCACCGGATGGTCTTGCCGCCGCTGAACAATCGCCCGAGCGATCCGCCGGCTATAACGCTCTTCGCCGTATTGATAAATCAGATCGGCCAGATGTTCCGCACTCAGCCGCTCCAGTAAACGCCAGGCCGGCTTGCCTTGCATGGGATTGAACCGTAAATCGAGAGGGCCGGTTGAGGAAAAACTGAATCCTCGCTCGATGTCGGCTAACTGATCGCTGGAAAGACCAAGGTCCAGCAGGATTCCGTCCACCGCCTCGACCCCAAGCTCTGCAAGGACTTCAGGTAAGTCGCAGAAGTTGGCATGCACCGGCGTTACTGGCACCCTGGGTAGATACGCGTTGGCCGCCTCAATGGCCGCCGGATCGCGATCCAGGGAGATAATCCTTCCGCTGGGTCCAACTCGCTCGGCCAGCGCGCGAGTGTGCCCCCCACCTCCGAGTGTGCCATCAACAAAGATACCGCCAAGTTGGGGAGAAAGCCCCTCGAGTACTTCGGCAAGCATTACCGGCACGTGAATGGAATCGGAAATGGTCATGCCTCTATCCTACGACGGTTCAGCGGCTAGCGGAAGACGTTCCATAAAACGGAAGTATGTACCAACCCCCGGGCGCATCCTTGCGCCCAAGGTTGGACACCTGCGGAAGCCCATTGGCGAAGGCACCGGGCTGGTTCCGCACTCGTGTCTCGGAGGAATCCGTTCCCCCGCACTTGTGAAACACACCCTGCATTCGGAGGTTGATGCAGCATCGCCGGTAAGTGGCCAAACGCTACCGGTGACCCTGTCTTCACAAGTGGCGACCTTCGAGTAGCAAAAGCGGCTGAAGGTCTTAATGTCCCTCAAGAACCCAAGAATAACCACTTCTTGCATTCCGTCAAGCGACCTTTTCCGGGCCGCGCAGAGACTTCGGCGAGGACCGTCGTCCTAGCTGCCGACCCGAGAAGTACTTCCATCGATGCGCAGCGTTGTAAGTGGCGAAAAGATTTTTAGAGTTTCAACGCAGACCTGCCAAAATTCGCTCTCAAACCCGGTCTGTCCAGTGTGCCAGTTAGCTGCTGTCACTGCTGTCATTGCTGTCACTGCTGTCATTGTTGTCACTGCTGTCATTGTTGTCACTGCTAGCAGACGGGTCACCTACCATGAACGAGGGCTGGTGCTTATACTATTTGAAATGAACGAACTCGATCTATACGATTACGAACTGCCGCGGCACTTGATTGCCCAGCAGCCAACTCCTGCTCGGGTCGATGCGCGGTTGCTGGTCGTCGATCGACGTCAGCAGTCGCTGGCACATCATCACATTCGCGATCTGCCTGAAATTCTTCGGCCCGGGGATTGCCTTGTGCTGAACGATACGCGGGTGGTGCCTGCTCGGCTGCTGGGCCGCCGCGATAGCACCGGCGGACACTGGGAAGGGCTCTTTCTGGAGGTGGGGGCCGGAGGCTTCTGGCGGATCCTCTGCAAAACACGTGGGAAGCTCCTGCCCAACGAGACGATTCGACTTACGGACGCCCAGGGACAGGATGACATTCAACTTCGATTGGGTGCCAAACAGGCCGACGGCAGTTGGATTGTGCGTCCCGAGAGCGAGGAGGAAATCTTCGCCTTGCTGACGCGTGTTGGGCGCGCACCGCTGCCGCCCTACATACGCAAGGGAGAAATGGACGAGACCGACCGACAGCAATATCAGACGGTTTATGCCCGCTGGCCTGGAGCCGTCGCCGCGCCGACCGCCGGCCTACACTTCAGCGAATCGCTGCTGGGCCGCTTGGAAGAAGATCAGGTCGTCCTTTGCCCGTTAACGCTGCACACGGGGGTTGGCACGTTCCGGCCGATCACTGCGCCACTGCTGGCCGAGCATAAGATGCATGCCGAGTGGGGCACGATCCTGCAGGAAACCGCCGATCGAATTCTTCAGTGCCGCGCGGCCGGCGGGCGCGTCGTGGCGGTAGGAACCACTTCCGTTCGGCTCCTGGAAACGGCCGCCGCGGAGGGTACTCTCAAGCAGTTTACCGGTTACACCGATCTCTTTATCCGTCCACCCTTTCAGTTCCGCGCCGTCAATGCCCTGTTGACGAATTTCCATCTGCCGCGGACCACGCTCCTCGTGCTGGTTCGCACCTTTGGCGGCGATACCTTGATTACACGAGCATATCGAGAAGCCATCCGCGAAGGTTATCGTTTTTACAGTTACGGCGATGCGATGTTAATCCTCTAAGACTACCCTCACCCCTGCCCCTCTCCCAAAAGGGAGAGGGGAGAAGGAGACTATATTGCCCGATATTCCCGTCGAACACATTTTGGTTGTCCCCACCGAGTTGTTTCATCGCCTGGGACACTTTCAAGGTTTCTCGCGCGAGATTGATCGCTACCTGGGCGAGCTGTTCAGCCCGCGGAACATCTCCTTCCGTCCGCGACCGGAAATGGAGCACGACCCGAGTTTCAAGCAATTGATACCTTACGTCCTTTTCCGGTACTGCGACGCGGCGGGCCGCCAGTCAATCTTTCAATACACGCGCGGCAGCGGCCAGGGCGAGGGGCGATTGCATCGCAAGCGGAGTGTCGGCATTGGCGGGCATATCTCGGCCGTTGACGTTGGCACCGACGGCAGCGGGAATCCCTATCAAGAAGGGATGCGCCGTGAGCTGGACGAAGAGGTTTCGATCGATACGCCCTATGCTTCCCGCTGCGTGGGCCTGATCAACGACGACGTGACCGAGGTCGGACGCGTTCACTTGGGCGTCGTGCATGTTTTCGATGTCGAACATCCATCCGTGCATCCGCGGGAAAGTGAGATCATCGAATGCGGCTTCCGTCCCGTCGAGGAAATCCTCGCCGACATGGAAGGTTTTGAAACCTGGTCGCAGATTTGCATGCGGGCGTTGTTCGGCAGTTTATGATTCAACTTCCCATCTATCTCGATAATCACGCCACGACTCGCGTCGATCCACGGGTGGTTGAGGCGATGTTGCCGTATTTCACCGAGATCTACGGCAACGCGGGCAGCACAACCCACGGGTTCGGCTCGGCGGCGAAGGATGCCGTGGACGAGGCCCGTGCGAAGATTGCAGCGGCCGTCGGGGCGAAGGCCAAGGAGATCGTCTGGACCAGCGGCGCAACCGAGAGCAACAACCTGGCCATTCGCGGCGTTGCCGAAAAACACGCCGCTCGTGGGCGACACATCATCGGCGTGACGACGGAACATCCGGCCGTACTCGATCCGTTGGCCAAGCTGGTCCAGCGAAGATTCAAAGTTACGCTCCTGCCGGTCACTGCCTCACCCGATCCCCAGGCTGGCCTGATCTGCATCGATCAACTGGCCGCCGCTATCCGCGATGATACGATCCTGGTCTCGATCATGCTGGCCAACAATGAAATCGGGGCCATTCAGCCCTTGGCCGAGATCGGGCAGTTGTGCAAACAACGTGGCGTGCTGCTGCATACCGATGCCACGCAGGCCGTTGGAAAAATTCCAGTCGATGTGGAAGCGTTAGGTGTCGATCTCATGAGCTTCACGGCCCACAAGATCCATGGGCCCAAGGGCATTGGCGCGTTGTACGTTCGCAGTCGTGCCCCACGCGTCCGCATCGAGCCACAGATCGACGGCGGCGGGCAGGAAGGCGGGTTGCGGAGCGGCACGGCCAACGTGCCGGGCATCGTCGGTTTCGCGCGGGCAATGGAGCTTTGTCTTGCGGAACTTCCTGCTGAAGCGGCTCGCTTGTGCGGCCTCCGCGACCGGCTCTTCAAAGGACTGCGCGAAGGCCTCGACGATGTCGTGCTCAATGGTCCGGCCCTCGGACTACCGGGCCTGCGGTTGCCGGGCAACTTGAATGTCAGCTTCGGCTATGTCGAGGGCGAGGCCCTGGTGATCGAGATGCGCGACATTGCTTTGAGCACCGGCAGCGCATGCACCTCGGCCCAGCCGGAGCCAAGTCATGTCTTGCGCAACCTGGGGCTATTGGAAGATGCGGTCCGCGGCAGCCTGCGCTTTGGGCTAGGGCGATTCACCACGACGGAAGAGATTGATTTCGTCATCACCCGGGCCGTCGAAGGCGTAAGACGCCTGCGGACGATGAGCAGCATGGCGTGAGGGTTGCCGCGCAGCGGCTACCTCCGGGAAACGGTATCCCCAAAATTCCCTACGCCAACGGCGTTATGTCCCATTCGCTGCGCTCTCCCCACCCTACAATTATTCGCGTTCCGCACCTAGTGTAGTGCCTCCGAATTGCCGTATCTGTTGGAGTCCCGGCTTTAGCCGGTAAATGCCGCCTAAAGGCGGGACTCCAGCGATTGCCATAAATATCAATCTGTG
>JANXQG010000323.1 GCA_025356915.1 Planctomycetota bacterium
CGGGTCCGGCCAGACAGGCGTAGACACGGACGGGGCCGTTGTAGTCGTTGAGCCTGCTGGGGCCATCGTCGCCTACCGTCTGGTCGAAAGCCTCACGAGCCATGGACTCGGTGTCGAAGTGGACGAAGACCGTTTCACCAGACAGGAGGTCCTCGAAGAGGAAGTTGTCCTTGACGACCCAGGGGGCAGCCAGAGCCAGCCCCTTTCGCTTATTACGACGACCGTCGTTGTCTCCCTTGCTGCTGATCAGCAGACCCCAGCAACGGCGCCCACGGCAGTACCATTCGAGAAGATCGAAGTTGTTGATTTGATTCATCATGTCAGTATCCTCGTCCTTTACCATACCAACCAGCGCTGGCGTGCACCTGACCGTCATTATGGAGGCGGTTGTGGGCCGTCACTTCGACCCTCTTTTTTGGCTCGTGCTTCAGGGCCTTTACGGCGTTCCTATTGCGGATGTAGGCGTTACGACCACACCATCCCCGACCATCGCAGGTCCTGCATTTGAACATCAGAGAGGTCCCGTTGTCCAGGTTGGGCGTTCGCTCCCAGTTGTGTTGGCATGCTTCCATACGCGTAACCTGCGGCTTGGTTCCACTGGTGTCAAGTGGCGTATTTACCAACGGCACACCCATTCTCGCTGGGCTGGGCAAGTACCCGGATCACCGCAATGGTGTCGGATTCTTCCAGAAGCGTCATCCTCAGGCACGTACTGGAGAAGAAGAGTGTCACATGGGCTCGGCACGTGTCTTCACAGGACCACCGACCCCTTCGGTAGCAGGAGCTTGTGGGTCACCCTATGCTTCCGCGGTCCCGGTACCTGGTAGGCAATCGACTGAATGCGTCCACGGTCGATCAATTCGTCCACCAGCGTTGCTAGCTCACCGTGTGGGTGTACCTTCTGCCCTACTTGTAGGGCAACGTCCACCAGACGGCAGCCCTTGGCTTCGTTGATGCAATCTTCTACTTCCTTGAGGATCTGCCGGCGCTCCCCACGTAGGGCCTGCTCGACGTTACGGTTGTACTGCCCCCAGGGGGGCCCGTAGAGGCCCTCCCATGGTGTCCATCGTACTTCCGTGCGCGCCTCTCCTGACCAATCGTAGACCAAGTAGGCGTCCACGTTCCAGCCATCGGCATTCACGTCTCTGTAGAGGTGCTGTACCTGGTCGACCCGGGCGGCAATGCCCGTCTCCTCTCGCAGCCCACGAATGGCTGCATCCTTGGGGGCCTCGTAGTACGTGCACTTGCCACCGGGCAGGCCGAACCTCGTGGGGTCGTCCTTGCGGGCGATCGACAAGACGTGGCCCGCTTCGTTGATCAGTACCACTACAGCGGCACGGCGGCCGTCACCTTCGACCATGTGCGCACCGTTCGCACAGTCCTTGAACGTGGCGAGGCAATGTGCCATAGCGCGTTGGTGAACCTGTGCATTGAGGTCTACGGTCCACGCCATGTTGTACCCGTCTTCTTGACCGATGAAGGCCAAGCCTACCTTCCCGTCGTCGGGGGTCCAACGTCTTCCCGTCCAGCGTTGCACTTGTTTTGCGCCCGGAGGCGGCCGTCCCATTCGTTTCATCGTCCCTCTCGTTCTGCCAGGGTGGCAAGTATGAGTAGTCGTACAGCGGCGTCGTAGGAACCGGTACCCACCACGGTGGGCGTCCAGTTCTTCAGGCGTAGGTGTAGAAAGTTCACCAGTCGTGTCTGTTCCCCGTCGGACACGGCATCGACGGTGCCATGGAGTATCTCGCAGACTTCCTGAATGCCACGTTCGTAGCGAACGTAGGCCCCGGTGACCTGCACGTGATCGTTGGTTCTCTCAGCGCCCAGAACCGATTCGCGCTTGTCATGGCCCTCTCGATGTTGGCCCGTCCGACCGGATTGGCCGAATGGATCGCATAATGCGTCGGGACCTGCAACCCCAGGAAGGCACGTTTCTCGATGAAACGCGCGACCGTGTAACCGCTCGGCCCCGGGCCCAGGTCGTGGTCGAAATCGACGTGGCTAACGCGGTAGTTGCGAAGGAGTCGGCAGGCCTGCAACGCTGATCGGACGCCCAAGTAGCCCGGTGGCGGGTGCCGGTCCGGGGTTTCGGGGTCATCGATTTGGTCGTCCAGCCAGAGTTTCATCGTTCATCTCACCACTTCGAGGATCTTGATAGGCAGGTTGTCGGGGTTGGCGACGTACCAGTGACCGCCCGCGTACATTTGCCAGTCGTTGACGCCGGCACTTTGGTAGTGGTACAGGCGCCCGTGCGGCTCCGCGGCATCCAAGGCATCAAAAGCCATGTGGACGTCCGAGAACGTGCAAACCTTGCCATCACCAGGGTTGAGAATGTAGATGTTCATAGCGGCATTCTAGGGTTCTGCATGTCCGCGTGGCCTTCCAGCCAGACAACTTCGTCCTTCTCGACAAGTGTGCCACTATTGGCGTCCCAATCGTAGGGAGCCCAAAAGATGTGATCCATCGGAAACCAAGTCCCGCGAAGTAATCCTTGACAGGTCGTGAACAACTGAAAGTGTTTCTTTTTACTCACCAGCACCCTCCTCGGCATCGCAGAGTTTCATAGCTTCAGCCTGTGTACGCTAAAAGACGCTGTCAAGACCTTGGCTGTAGTTTGCAGCGATGGCGCAGAAGCATCGCAAACCCCGAAGACCAGACGGGAAACGGATGAATTGCCACGACGGCATAAAACGTGACGCCGAAGGCCGTCGGTTGTGCCGTTGGTGCGATCAGCCCGTCCCGCCGCCCAAGATGACGTTTTGTAGCGCTGATTGCATCCATGAGTGGAAGCTGCGATCCCAGACGTCATATCTTCGAACATTTGTTGAGGAACGCGATAAGGGCATTTGTGCACTATGTGGCATCGACACGTTTGAACTCCAGCGACATCTTCGAGGCATGTACAAGACTGTCGTCGGGTTTGATGGGCGTGCCTGGTACCGGTCCAAGACCGTGTGGCCCCTCAGTTTCGGTCCCGTGGTCCTGGAAGCCCGAAGGTTCCGCTTGAGTGTCCCGCAGCTGTTTCGCCTCTTGGAGCGCCGACACCCCTACGATATCGACCATACGGTACCCCTGATTGAAAGTGGGGGGCACGGATTGGACAACGTGCGCACATTGTGCGTAGGCTGCCATGCCGAAGAGACCAAGAAACTTGCGGGACGCCGTGCCTGTAGGTGACGGACTGCACTCCGTTGATTGTTCAACCAAGAAAGTGAAGTAGCCACGATAGACCGAGGAACAGCGCCGGCAATCCGGCGTTTTGCGTCAACAGGTCTTCTGTAGTCAACGACTTCCCGCCTCGCGGGACCAGCATCTCCACCATGAGCAAGAGGAAGAAACGCACGGTCAATGCGATCCCAGACGCCTGCACCAACGACGGTACCGGAAGCCCTAGGGCGGCCAAGTACCACTGGAAAGTGGTACGGATGATCATGCCCATCAACAGGACACCAAGCGGGAATAGTCCAACGTAGGCCAGATCATGACCTCGTGTGTCTACGCCGGCCTTTGGGTGCACGGACTTACTGAATGTCTGCGATTCTTCGTCCATGACTCTACCCCTGGCTGCCAACCACTGGTCCGGTTGAGTCCCTACATCACGAAGGTCCATGTGATTCAATGTCGTCCTCGGGGATGTGTCGACGGCAAAGCTCCTCCACCGGAAGGGCCGTTACCTCATCTCCGAATACGCCGTAGTCGAACACGATAGTCGAGATCGTGCCTTCGTCACGCAGCCGACGGGCCAGCTGCACCAAGCGGGATTCGGTTGGGATTTCGAAGATGTCGTCCTCCGCACCCAGCGCGTTGCGCTTCATGAAGCGCAAAGCCTCCTCCCTACCCGTGAACAACAACCCTAGGTAGACGCCATCGTCTACGTCGAGGTAGGTTCCGATTTCGTTGCTTGTCCCCTGCGTCTGGACCTTAGCCCTGACGGTGTAGACGGGATACTTGAGGATCTTGGTCTCGATTGTCATGATGACCTCTATTTACTGTCCCTTCCGGACTTCTTTGACTTTTTCGCTCCCCGTGGCTTCCGCACTTTGGACTTCTTTCGTGGCTTCTGCTCTACAGACAGCGTCAACAGGGCGTCCATCTGACGTACCAGTTTCTCATTGATGAAGGCCAACTCCGAAAACATCTGGTGTAGCCGCCCGATTTCCACCTCCACGCGAAACACAGCGTCGCGCAGGCAAAAGGGGCAGGTCTCGCTATGATACATCTGCTTGCACGTTGTGCACAAGATTAGTTTCGTCATTTGGACATCCGTCTTGGGCCACCAGGAGGGAAACGTTGGTGGGAATGCAGGGTTTAACCAGACATGTGGAAACAGCGGTGGATTACTTGGCTGTGGTGAGGGGTTCATCGGGAATGTATCGCCCGGCGGCACCCACGGGTCCACTGGGAACGTGGACCCGGGATCGAACGCGGGACCGAACGTTGGACCGTGCCAAGAGTGCGGATAGTGGATGATGCTGTTGCTGCTGTTCATCGTCGTGCCCTCATGTATGCCTTCAAGAATAACCTACGTTGCAGCTTCCCCATGCGGTCCAACATCGTGATGCCGTCGAGATGCTTAATTTCGTGGAACGCGCATCGGGCGAACAGGTCGTATAGGAAAAACTCCTTGGTGCGGCCCAGTAGGTCGGTGCTTCCCAGAACCACGCGACTCGGCGCTTCCAGATATTCAGGCTGCACACCTGGGAACGACAAACAGCCCTCCTGCGCCAGTTTGGGCTCATCAGCATGCAGAAGCCGCGGGTTGATGTGCTCCCAAGGTTCCCCGTTCATAGACTTCATGACGAAGACCCTACGGTCCCAGCCGACCTGTGTGGCCGCGAGTCCCACCGCTTCGTTCGCCTTGACGATTGCAATCATCTCGTCGATGCTGGACTGGAACGCAGCGGTGCCGCGCTCCTCGTCGGTAACCGGTTTAGCGGTCAGTGAGAGCAACGGGTTGGGCCACGTTAAGACTTGCATGGTTCCCACGCTGCTTCAGGATATGAGCAGAAACAATAGATGCTCTCCTTACAGGTAGCACAACAGTCGAAGTTCGTGTACGCCTGTATCACGGGTGGTGGATTCTTGCGCCGCTGCATATCGGGTAGCCGGGTTCCGCAGAACGGACAGAACGTTAGAAGCAAGAAGTCACTGGTGCTTGGAGCCTCCAGGTAGCTGGACGAGAACGATGACCTCCAACTTGGTTTCTCGTCGTTGCGCACACTCTCGGTATTCCAGTCCAGACCCTGATACGCGAATAGGTACTTCTTCGCAGTATCGCAGCATTGAGGATGCGGCACTTCGGCAGCCCTCTCTGCATTGCGGAGATTCATCAATGCTTGAATTTCCGGCCTGTCGCGATACTCGTCTTTCCTAAGAGCTTCCAGGATCGTTGGCTTTTTCGTCATGTCAGGCAGCTGTGCGTGCCGCGTGTCCACGTCTGCCCCACATTCCTTTGCCGTCTTGCCGTGATGGCATTTTGCATCGCTCATCGCATCCTCCAGCGCTGTCGTCCCTCAGAGCACCGGTGAGTGTCGGGCTCCGTCCCGTGTTTCTCCAGCCCCTGGCGGATCCCGAAGTCATGGTAGGCGCAAATGCCGCACTTCCCGGGGAACGCGTCTTCGAATTCCTCGATCATTCGGTCTGCCTTCATGACCAGCAGCGCACGTACGCCCCGGTACGTGACCGCAAGTCCCAAGAGGACCAGTAGGATTTGTATGACCAGCATTCGTCAGTCCTCCACGATGCCCAGCAGAACTTTTCGGGCACCCACATCACTACCCATCAGAGCCTCGAATCTACCATCGGTGGCCTGCCCGACTATCCTGAGGGTCCGGCGGGTCTTGGGGCTCATGGCATAGTAGCCGATTTCGTTTGCGTCCGCTTCCCCGTGGCCCTTGAGGCGGCTGATACGAAGCTTCTTGGACGGCAAACCAGATGTCTTCTCCAACTCCTGGATCGAATCAGCGTACCAGTACGCGGACCCCGCCTCATCGGTACCACGGAACAACGGACTGAGCACGATGTGAATCAACCCCTGCTCCACAACATTGCGGGCGAACCTCCAAAAAAAGCCAAGGATGAGTGTAGCAATGTGCTGCCCGTCGGGGTCAGCGTCGCACAGCAGTAGGACTTTGCCAACGCGCACCTTCGACGTATCGCACACACTCCCTTTGGGGTCAAGGGTCAAGCCGATAGCCGTCACCAACGTCTGGACCTCCGCGTTCTTCAAGGCGACAGACGCGTCTTCCCTGAGTGCGTTCACGATCTTCCCACGAAGAGGCAGGATCTCCTGGTTCTTTGGGTTGCGGGCCTTGATGGCCGACCCGGCGGCGCTGTTGCCCTCGCAGATATACAGTTCCCGGTCCTTGACCTTACAATCCGCGGCCTCGGTCAACTTTCCCGGCAATACCCCACGGGCGTCTCGACGTAGCACCGTCTGGGTCGAAGCTGCAGCCCTGAGCTTCCGGTACTGCTCCCTTGCCTTCCCCATCCGCTGGGCCCGCTCAATGATCGAACGCGCCAAAGGACGGTTGGCCTCGAAGAACCGCTGCATCCTGGGCAACATCTCGGAGGATACCAGCTGCTCCACAGCACGGTCCATCAGACGGTCCTTGGTCTGCCCCTTGAAGCTGGGGTTCTGCACCTTCACGTGAACGGCCCCGCGGACACCCGTCAGCAGATCACGGTCCTGCACCGCGGAGGCCCCCTGCTGCCCCTGCAGGGCACCCAGGACGGACTGACGCAGCCCAACCACATGAGTGCCCCCGTCCGGTGTGTCACTGAGGTTCACGAAGCCCCTGAGAGCCTCTGGCTCATCGTGCTCCGTGAACGCCACGGCTACTTCGATCGTATCCGTGGAGTGTGTGAATGTGGGATACCCGTCAGCGGCTAGGACAGCGGCCAGCGAGGATGCGGTACCGTCCATGGTCTCCAGGGTGTCGTCGACCTGGAGCGTAACACGCAGCCCGCGACAGAGGGCCACAACATCTCGAAGTCGTCCACGGACCCGTTCTCGGTCCAAGACGGCTGTGCCGAAGATATCGGGATCCGGCCGGAAACGAATCTCAGTGCCCGTCTTACCGGCACGCTTGACCTTCTGCGGCTCAGCCTCGGGTACCCCTCGATTGTAGAACTGGCGCCAGCAGACACCGGAACGCCAGACGTGGACTTCCAAGAATTCCGAGAGGTAACTGACGGCTTTGATTCCTACGCCGTGAAGACCTGCAGAAACGGCGTAGGTTTTCGCGTTGAACTTCCCGCCTGATTGGAGGTTCGTCAGTACGGTCTGCAGGGTGCTGACGCCGGTCTGCGGGTGAATGTCAACGGGGATGCCCCGACCGTTGTCGAGAACCGTCACGACATCGCCGGCAACGGTGACGTTGATTTCCCTGGCAGCGCCAGCCAAGTATTCGTCGAGCGAGTTGTCCAGCAGTTCTTTGACTAGCTGGTAGACGCCGTCGCTATCGACGGACCCAATGTACATCGCGGGTCGAAGCCGAAGGTGCTCACCATCCGTGAGTACCTGAATCGATTCAGCCTCGTAATCTCTGGTTTTCTTCTTTGCCATGGTAGGACGGGTAGGGTTCAGAACCTACAAAAACCCGGTTCTTTGCCCATCGCGATGGCGCAGTGGGCGCAGTAGCCGTCGACCAACTCGGGCTTCTTCTTCGTTGCCGTCATGTCCTATTCCGTGCCCCAATGTGTAGTGGTGGGATGGGTAGGGTTCGAACCTACAAAAATCCAGTTATGAGCTGGGGGCTATGACCAATTTAGCTACCATCCCGTGCCATGTCAACCTTCGTCTTCGGTCGGCGCCAAGCTCCGCAGCAGTGGTACCGCGAACCTGCGGTACAATTGCGTCGCCATCATGGCCACTATGGAGGATTCTCCACGGGAGATCATTACGGCGCGGTGGCCTCCGGGTCTGTTTGTATGCACGCAGACGACGATGTTTGCAATGCGATGTTTCTTGCGAAGATCCACGACGTCATTGAGGAAAGCGTCGATGGCTGCATCGGCCTCCTCGTTCGTTGCGTACGGGTCGCTCATGAGCTTGTACAGGTCGAGGTCTTGGGTTAATTCGTCGATCATGATTTCGCTTTCTTTCGTTTCTTCAAGTGTTCGCCATGCGTGATCTTGTTTGCTGCTTCTTTCAGCATTCTCGACATGATACGTGATTCAGCATCTTCGTCCATGAAGAGTGCTTCCGACCACATTTGCAACCACTCGACGATGCGCTTAGTGGCTTTGGCGCGACCCCTAGCCCTGTCATCTGCACCAGCCCTTGAAGCGCCCATGACGTCACTTCCTTTTCTTCACGACGCGTACAAGATGTGCTTTGTTATTCCAGTCCATCAAGGTTGCTTCCCTGGCGACAGCCTTTGCGGCTTTGCGAAAATTCGGCGAATACCGAATGGCTGCATTCTTATCTGCAGACCAGCCAGCATATCGGTCACGGTACTCGTACACTAGTGTACCACTTGCAGTGATACGTGCACGGCGTACCATGTAGGCGATGATATGGCGTTCGGGTTCAGCCAGCGTGTAGTGGTGGACGGCTCCAGACTCGCTGCTGCTGACCCACAGGTGCTTCGGAGGTTTACTCATAGGGGCCAACGTAAGGTCCAGATGACTACGTTGTCAAGTGCTAGTTCGGACCGTGCGAAGTCTTCGGTTCCTTCGGTACTATCAGGTCTCCGATGCCGCCGTCTTCCTCAGCGTTTGCAAACAAATCCGCCACGTAGTGACGGCACAGCATGACGATTTCATGTACGGGCGTGTTGCTGTCGACGAGGGCCACGAAACCAGCCAAAGAGGAAGCAGCGATCAAGCGGTCGTCCCCGATGTCGCCAGTCAGTACCATTGCGGCCTCATGGTCTACACGGTGTGCTTCCAGATCGGACTCAGGGTCCCCAGGTACGGTGTGCCAAGCCACAACGGACCGTTCGTAGGGCAGCCAATTTTCCTCAGAGTCGTCTTCCATGACGTAGATGGCGCGGTAGGACGGCATATCAGAAACTAGACCGTAAGCGGTTGTGTCTGTTCCACATCTTGTTCCTTCAAAAGTTCCAGCAAGTCCGTACGATCCACTAGAACACGTCGACCCTTGCGTGTCAACACATAATTGCTGGTACCCACAATGTAGGTACCTCCCTTCGGTTTCGTCGGCCCTTGAATATCCAGGAGACCCTGCACGTCATGGATCTCAGCATCGGAAGGCACGACGCGGAAGCTGATAGGCTGCCCGCGTGACCCCCCGAGGATGGGGCGCATCTTCCGTCGTCCAAACGGTTCCGGTACGTCGATCAACGTCACATACCCTAGGTCGTAGGTGACCAACAGTCGGTCCCCCGTGTTGGCGCCGGCCACACAGATGGCCTCGTTGACGTCACCGAGACGTGGAGCCGATAACGACGTCACCAGTAATTGACCGCTTCGGTCCAGGGCTACGATACGGTCCGCGGTGTCCGCGATGATACCCACGACGTCAATGGGTGTCTCGTCCAGATACGCAACGTCACGGCCCGTGATCTTCGTGTCACCTCGGAGGACCCACAGCACACGGTCGGTGCAGCGCACAAGCTGGTCGTAATAGACACGTGCCTTCAAAGGAACGTCCACGTCGCGAACCATCGGACCCGCCGTGGTACGCACACCCACCCACACGTCTTTCTTCTCCGTAAACGCTGTGGTCTCACGCTTGGACACACGAGTGCCCCTGGCGTCCTGGAACGCACGCATCGACTCCAGCGTGGTCACGACCTCATGTGGGATCTGCTGCAACCGCTTTTCAGTTGTCCGGCATGCCTCTTGTGCTTCAAGCACTTGACGCCCCAGCACCTTCATGTTAGCGCGGGCCAGCGTCCACAACGAGGTACCGAGGATGATGTCGGCGGACTCTACATCCACTTCCAAAGCGGCTGCCAACGCGACGGCAGCGGACGGACGATCCTTATGCGGGGCAGAGATGATATCCTTCACGACACCAAGCTGCTGGCACGCAACCAGCAGCGCGGATGCCCGCTTATGCTGCTGCTGATGCCGTTCCATTTCCCTAGTGAGTCTGCGCGCTTCAACTTCGGACCGGTAGGACACGAATTCGGTCAACGCGGTCCGGAGATTCAGCGCACGGACGGTATTCGGGTCAATTGCTGCGTCGTCG
>JANXQG010000332.1 GCA_025356915.1 Planctomycetota bacterium
GTCACGCTGATGTGGTAGGAGGGATCAACTTGCTCGGACGTTCCGAGGACAAACAAGTAGGTCTCAACGATCACCCATCCGTAGTGAAGGCTATCCTGAGAGAGCGATGGCGCCTTCGGCGCAACAGTTCCTCAGGAGGCATCAACGAGCCCGTACCGTCGGGCCGGAGGCTTACTAGAGGAGTACCTTGTGGGTCCTCAATAGCCTCGAATCTGGTAGAAGCTCAAGTTTGAGCAACTTCTTGAATACGGTTCCCACGAAGTACGCAACTCGCCCGGACGCTTCCAACTAGCTAGTTTCTACTATGACGGCCCACCAACAAGCACGGGCACTACTGGTTGCCGCACGTCTACTGTTGGTTTCGACCCACACGGGGTCCCTGACTAGCTCACCGGGGTCCGCAATGCCCACAGGTATCAACCCAGAAGCCGAGGGGCTGTGGTCCAGTATCGTACACCGCTACAGCGACGTGATCTTCAAGGGCCGCAGCATCGCGGGTGAATGGTCGACCGCAGTCCATATTTTTGAACGCGCTTGTAGGGCCCGCGGCATTGCACCGTGGCTGTCACGTTAGTTTCAACTTGCATGTCTTCCCCTACCCGCACAGCAATCAATTTCCGCGATTTGATGAACCAGCGGGCCCGCAAGCCCATCCGGTCCCCTTTGGTCAAGAAGGATCGGGACCGTCCGGTTGTACAACAGCCGGAGCCCAAAGCACCGCGCTCCCTCACGTCGCTGATCCCCAACCGGTCACCCGCGGCTGGTCGACCCCCCGCCGGTGAGTCGCCTGCGGTCAAGGACGGTCCGTCCTTCGGTGCCTGGCTGAGCGGTATCGGTGCCGCTGGCCTCCAGAATCCCAGGAATGCCAAGGATTTCAAGCGCTACGTCACTAGCCTCTACCTGTCGAAGTTGAAGGAGTCACTCTCAGGGTTGAGCCAGCAGATCCAGTCGGACATCCAGGACCCCCAGATGGCCCGTTTGGTCATGAAGGCTATCGTCGACACCGTAGCGGGCGGCGTTGGTGCGATTGCCAAGGGCGAAGTGCCGGACCCCGCACAAAAGGCGGCGCGGACCGACGATGCCGTCGCCACGCTGCTGCGTCTCGGTTCTTCCGAGGTTTCGTCGAAGAACGTACGGTCGGCGATCCGGTACATCCAGGATGCCGTCAAAAACGGGCTGGACGCCAAACAGGCGGCACGTGACTTTAGGTCCAAGTACCCGAATGCATTTGCGGACATCATGGACTACATCGGCAGCTACCCCAGCTCCGAAACAGAACTTAGGGCTCTACAGATGGTTGCTAGCAACAGGAATGACATGAAAATCCAGGAAACGATCAAGGAACTCTTGGCTGCTGGCTACAAGGCTGACGCCGTGAAGCTTGCGGCAGATTTGCTGCCACCCGTGCGCACCGCTGGCCGCAGACTCGGCGCCACCCTGCACCGCATCATCCACACCTCGACCTGCGAGAGCAACGATCCGACGATCACGGTCCCCGACGAGGTGCACGTTTACACGGACGGGACTTGCGTGGCATGCCACGCAGACAGCGGCGACGTGTCGTACCCGTCGCTTCTCCAGCTGGAGAGCGCGTACATGATCGACACGAGCCGATGTCGTGAGAGCAATCCGGCTGAGGCACCGGTCAAGTCCGCGCTCACTGCTAGCCGCAAGGTCAAAATCCCCGAGAAGGAAGTGGAGTACACGATCACTTGTGAGCCTGCGGACCTTGAAATCGAAGGCAACGCGATGGCCTCTGGTGACGATGAAGTCGATAAGGCCGCGGAGGACGCGATCCGCGAACAGTTGGAGTCCGGCAACGAGTGGGCTTGGTGCTACGTCAAGGTGACGGCCCATTGGAAGAACTGGACAGGCGTAGACGGCCTTGGTGGCTGCAGCTACAAGAACGAAGCCGACTTCAAGCGGGATGGTTACTACGAAGACATGAAGGCCCAGGCGCTCGACAACTTGAGGGCCAACGTCCAGCATCACGCCGACGAAGCCGAGGAGTTGGAGCGCGAGGAAGAGGCCACCGAGGCTTCGATGAAGCGGGCAGCGAAGAGGTGCTCGTTCATCCTCCCACACACGAAGTCGCGTTGCCCGTACCCCGCATGTGACGACAGCGATCTATGCCTTGTCCACAAGGCTCAGGCATCGTGGGCACCACGTTCGCGCTCCAACAACAAGTCAGCCAAGTTGACCCCCCAGCAGCTGGGCATCATCGAGGACATCCTGAAGGGCATGGACCACAAGGACCCCGCGTACCAGGCGCTGAGCGAGTACGCCAAGGGTCTGAAGACCCAGGGACCCCAGAAGGGTCAGTCGGTCGGCATCCAGTCGTTGGCCCATGCACGCAAGGCGCGGATCGCTGCGCGCACGGCCAAGGGCCTTGGAATCCAGGAAGGTACCATTCAGACCCATTTGGACGTCATGAAGACCCTGGCCGACAAGGGTGACATTCAGGGCCTGGCCCGGCGTCTGAAGGAGCTGGAGGCCGACGTCAGCAGGGCTTCTAAGGGGGCATCTATCTCCGAGGCTACCCTGAAGCGCAATGCCCGCTTGGCTGCTTCCAAGAAGTGTGGCCCACGCACCCTATGTGGTGAAGGTGTGAAGCTCCAGAACGCTGTCGAAAGAGCACAGAACGTGTACGAGGACGCTAGGCGCACCGGCGATGACGAGACCGCTGATCTCAAGAGTACCTACGAGTCCGCACGAGAGACCCTGCGGGAGCACGTCAAGGACTGCAAAAAGTAACCATGGACCTCGACGGGCTCTACAACGACCTGCGCGCCTACAACGGTCAAGCCGTAACGCTACGGCTTGACGTGCTGACGTTGGAGTGCACGTTCGTGAACGTCAAGCAGGGCGGGTCCGAGGGGCACGACCAGCTTGAGCTGAACCTCCAGTTCGATAACCTCACCGATCGCGATTATCGCGAGATGCAGTGGCACTTGGGGCAAGCGGTCGACTTCCGGCTGGGTGCGTTGACAGGTCGGATCCAGTTGGACGCCTGTTCCACGCTCCCGTCTGGTCCCCAGTTTGCCGACGAATCCCAGCATCCATTCACGCTGACGATCAGCACGCCAGCCGAGACCACCGAAGTGGCTGAGTCGGCCAAGGAACCTGAGATGCCCGAGAGTCCTGCGCGCGTTGAAGCCTTGCTGCAAGACCTGCGTACCGCTGGCTTCCACAGCCTTGCCGACCAAGTACAAGACATTGATACCCGTGTCCGACGTCCAGGGCGGGTCCAGCTTACCGCTGCGGTCAGTAGGCTCCGTGTGCTCCACCACTACGCCATGGCTGAGCGTTTGGAGACCATCGGACAAGAACTGTACGGGGCCCTCCGTGCATTGCCCGACCTTCGGCCCACGATGCGCCAGGCGCTCCGCGGTACCACGTTGGAGGCCTGTGGTGAGGCTAGGCTCCGAGCCGCGCTGGACGCCTTCCAGGAGGCACTGGAGGACGACGAGGAAGAAGTGGACGCCATGGGTCCCGGCGCCCCCGCGATGTCGGTCCGCGCCCCAATGACGATGCTGATTCCGAACAAGACGCCGTTCCCCTCTAAGGATTCCACGTGAACGTCCGTAAGCAAATCGGGTACGTCACTTGGCTGTTCCAGACAGAACGTGCCGGTGTCCCCTTCGACCCAACGTTGCCCCCGGTGGTGCAGATGCTGCGCGTCGACCCCGCGAGTGGCGCGTTGGCGCTGGACGTGAACGTAGGTGCAATGGGGCTCATGACGGTCAGCCGGCCACCCGGCTACGCTTCCGGTGTGTGGGCCGCTACCGCCAATCTCTCGGGTGCTGTATTCGAACAGTATTGGTTGGTCGCCAGTTTCGTCGATGGTGTGACGACCCGTTACTACACCCAGCAGTTGTACTTGTCTGACGAGGACCAGATGACCTACAACCAAGCCCGCGTCAGCAGCTCCGCTCAAGCGTCGATGGTGCTGCCACCGGCAATGATTCCAGGTGTGCCGTGATTGTACCCTTCCGATTCTACCAGCCATTCCGGCTTTCTGACAGTGTGGCTCAAACGCTTATCGTCGAGGGCTACTTGAACCAGACGGTCGTACAGCCCCGCCTGCATCTGACAAATCGCTCCAGCTTCGCGACCCTCCAGGTCGACATCACGGAGACCGAGAACCTTGGCTTGTCGGCCGACCCGTTGTTGACCGGCCAGACGACCGTCGCACGCGTGTCCTACAAGCTGCCTCCAGGTGGTGCGCTGTGGCATGCCGTGAGTGTGCCGTTCTTGGAACCCTACTCGCAGACGAACGCCACCATCCCTAGTATGTACCACACGGTACGTATCCAGAATCTTGCAGCCTCGCCTACGGTGGACGACGTCCTTGGCGTTGCCCTCTACGGGTTATTCGAGGATGCCTACGGCAACCAGTCACGTTCACCCACGGTAATCTGATGTTCACAAAAATTGCAAAGCTTGACCCCACAGTAGCGGCCCGCTTGGTGCGCGCTTTCGACACGGCCATCCCACAGGTTCAACAGCAGGTCGATACTGGCGAAGGTGTGTTCGCTGCCGACCCAGGTACCGTGCTGGCGTGGCTCCACGAGGCGTTGGCATCCGAATACTTGGCGTGGATGACCTACTACACGTTCGGTGGTACCATTCGCGGCCTCTTCAAGGGTCCTGTGTCCGACATGTTCTTCGAACACGCCGACGAAGAGGCCGGCCATGCTGAACAACTGTTGCTGTGGATCTCCGTCCTGAGCCGTAACCCCGTGCAGCAGCCCCCGATCCCCATGCCACCCACGTTGCTTTCGGTGGCCGACATGCTCCGCACACTGGTGCAGCAGGAGCAGACCGCCATCTCTACCTACCGTCGAGGCTTGGAACTGGCGGGCACCAAAGAAGGTTTCCGGCAGATGGTCGAGACCCTCCTGGAAGCTGAGCAGGAGCACTCGAACGACCTTATCTCTCTCGTCGACAACCTTGGAGCCCCCACGTGAAGAAGCCAGCGAAGAAGATTGCCCTCACGTTGAACCAGGAGCGCGAGGTCGCGCGTCTCCGTGACGAGGGGATGAAGTTCCATGACATTGCCCGTGAACTCTCGGTGGACCCCGAGGACGCGTACGTGGCTTACCAGGAGTGGATGCGCGAACATGGTGATGCGAAAGCTGCATCGGTCCGTGTGGCGCGCACACTCCGTAAGGCCTTGGGACCCGACCACGGCGAAGCTGGTTTGACCAAAAGCCTATCGGATTTCAAGAACAGCGTCCAGTGGGCCAAGTTGGACGCGATGGGCGATATCGTGACCACAATGATCGAGGACGTCCGTGAGGCGCAGAAGCTTCCGGATCCCGCTGTTGCGTTGCAGCGGCTGGAACAGACGTTCAAGAACATCCTGAAGGCCATTCAGGAGCACGCTCAGAACTTCAAGGGAAAGGCCGATGCAGAGCAGCGTGCGGCCGGCTTCGATGCCAAGAAGGCTGCCGGCCTGTTGGCTGCCGTCAAGAAGGTGGCCGCTGGCGACTTCTGGAAGCAGATCAACCAGCAGATCGAAGAACTGGAGACCGCGGGGTCGGCGGCCGATGTCTTCCGCATCTGTCCACCCACGGATAGTGCGGCTACCGGCTCTAAGGGCTTCTTCGCTGGCAGCGGTGGCGACCAAACGGTGGCTGCTGCCCTTCGTAAGGCGGGCTGGAAGACCTTGTGGGCTGAAGCACCGTATCATTGGTGCAAGCAGGCCCCGAACGGCGACACGATTACCTACGTGGAGGGTGACATCTACAAGGGCAACTCGCAGTCCGAAGACCGGCAGGCGAAGGCTGTGTCAAAGTTGCTGGCGCGGGCGAAGGCCGCGGGCGTGAGCGCCAATAAACCTGAGATCAGGCTGACCAGCCGCACCATGGGTGAGAACGCGACCGAGGATGACTTCGACAGCTGGGCGCAATGGGTCGCCGATCATATCACTGAGGCGATCGGCATCGAGGCCGATGAGGTAGAACAGTATCCGTGGGGCCGAGGACCCGACGAGGACCGTGTGACTGGGGTCGACGAAGATACGACCGAGGCCATCCGCCGCTGGCTCTCCGTCGAGGGATGGGAGGCCTTCTGCGCTGAAGGAGGTGTCCAGTGAGTGTCGTATGCACCATGAAGGATCGCGCCCGTAACTTCGAAGTGCGCAAGATTCGTCGTCTCCTCGCGGCTACCAAGGAGACATTGGCGCGTACAGCCGACACGACAGTTACCAAAAGAGTCGATGATCTGCTTGACGCTGGCGAGGATGCACCGCTTCCTCTATCGGTCATTCCAGACTCCATGGGGATCAACCTATGCTCCGTGGAGGATCTGACCTGGACACGTCAGGATGACGGCCAGCTTGTGGACCTGACGATCCACTTCGACACTGCGAACAAGAAGCCAGCTGATCAGGTCGTTTCGTTCCACAAGGCCCGCGCCATCGTTGGGGAATCGTACACGTCCCTGCTGGACCAGATCGAACAGGACCTTGCGGATACCGGTAAGACGATCGAGCAGGCCCACCAGAACGCACCTGGCGGTGAGAGCAAGGCCATCCTACAAGGTTTGTACCAGGACCTCTTCAACACAATCCACGAGTTCCGTGGCTGGATCCGTAAGCTACGGAGCCCCTCGATGAGCACGCCGAAGGCAGCCTCGGTGCGCGGGCGCCGCTAGGACCCCCACGCCACACCATCCTTGACCGAGATGGTCACAGGACGCAGCAGGACCTTCTGAGATGTCCGATCCTCTGGTAGTGGTTTCTCCCGCGCACTCTTCTCACTTCGTTCGTCACGGTCCCATAGGTCCATGACCTTCACGGCATCAGCCTCCGCGGTGTACAGGCAGGCTCCGTATCCGTTGTGGCAGATGACATCGGGTCTGGCCCTTTCGACGATGGCGAAGCCACTCCACGGCACATCGTTGGCTTCGAGTTTTGCTACCAGCTTCTTAGCTGGCGGGTAGAGCTTCGCGAACATTAGGAGATCGTTTGCCCCGTGCTGACCGTTCTGGTCACCGTCTGTGGGTCTGAAGAGACCAGAATTCGAGTATCGCAAGTAGTGCATCGAGCCATATAATGCATCGATCTCGCGCCTATCATCGAGATCCGGTCGGTTATCCTGGACGGCAGGTTCGATGGAGTGCGGTTTGACCTTGTCCTTCACGGCGTGCCAGCAGAGTTCGATCTTGCCCCAGGCTGTGAGCTTCTCCCATCCATTGCACCTAGTATCGAATTGTTCCTGAGAGACGTCCTTCCACCAACCCTCAAATCCATCCTTGTGGCTCTTGGCGTACTCCCCAAGTGTGTAGATGGCATCGGCGTCGGCGTAACCACCGTCACGGAAGATGCCGTTGATGCCGTCCTGCATGGCACTCGCGGTGCCGCAACAGCCACCAATGTACTCTTCCCCTTCGTGCATGGCGATACGACACCAGTCCCCAGCCGTCAAGTTGAGGAACACGACGTGGACACGCGTACTATCAGGCGTAGAATTGCGGTCGAAGCCTGGTTTTCCGTCCCAGATTTCCTTGTAGGTGATGACGACGCCATTCTCTTCAAGCTTCTTGGGGTCTAGCATTATTTAGACTTTCTAGGCATGTGGTACAGTACAAAGACCAGGGCAGCTAGCCCCAGTATGGATCGCACCATGACGGCAAGCTCCTCAAGCTCCATGTGGTTCACGTACCACGAACTCCATTCTCGTTCTCCCTGGCTGCTCGGCGTTGACGTAGGGTCTCTGTCTCCGGCCCATCTTCCCACTGGTACACCCGCTCACCACATAGCAGGGACAGATGATCCGTGCTCACCACTCGACGCGAACACTGCTGCACCAGTTCGATCGGAACGGCCTTCGTGCTTTCACCGTTGTCGAAGTAGCTGGGCTTTTCCTTGATCTCATCTTCACCGTAGATGCCTGCGTGATCGATGTCACACGTGTACCCGCTAGAGTGGGGACCCCACCAGGTAACATGCTCACCTCTGGTGTTCTTGAGCGACAAGATGTAGAATTGCTTAGGCATTACGGTTCCCTCATGGTTTAGTGTCGTCGAGGATCTTGGCTGCCAACCTACTCATTTCCTTGGCTATGTCAAGGGTCATGGTTGCCTTTTGGTACAACGTAGCCCTCGTAGTATCTGCTTGAAGGATCAACCGAACCTGCTGGATCGTCTCCTCGGGTCGCCATGTGCAGAACTGCACACCCGTACGGGCTTCGAAGTCCTGGATCAACCGTTGGTAGTTCTCCAGTTGTTTCTGCTGATTTTCACGGTCCCACTTGTCGTTTGCTCGCGCTAGGCGCTTCTCTACTTCTGCCTCCACCCCTGCCAGCATCTCCGAACGCTCCTTTTCCAGCAGCGAACGCGGTACCATCGTCTTTTCAACGCTGCGCAGCATTGATGCCATCAGGGAACGTGGTAGGGGCTCTGGTGTGAGCTTTGGTGCGTCCTTGCGTACACGCAGCCCGCTCTTCGTCGCTTCCATCCATCCCCACGTTTCGGGGATCTCGGATTCCAGCGCTACCTTGGGGTCGGACAAAAGCCACCAATGATCACAGTACTTGAGGAACGCGTCCCCCTTTGCGGGGTCCTGAAGTTCACGGAGCCAATCGGCCCGCGATGCCTTGATCTCGAAACCGTGGAAAGTGTGCCCGTGGGAGGGCCAGATGCCCAACGCCAGCGCGTCGGCCCGTCGGTCGGCATCGAAGCCGGTGACGTTTGGGATTTCTTCGAACACGGCCCAACCAGGAGCCGAATAGCGTTTTCGCAGTGCTGCGTAGAGGCATGATTGTCTTTTACGTTAGTTTCAACTATCATGTGGCAAATTATCCTTGATCATCTCCTAACCCTTCTGTGCGTCTTCGTGACGCCAATCCTCCTCGCCATGCTGCAGAAGTTCCTGAAGACCAGGAACCTACCGATCCAGCAGGACGTCTTGGAGCGCGTTGTCACCGACTCCATCCACTATGCAGAGGCAGCCGGCCATGCGGCCCTCAAGAAGGGTGACCACCTACAGGGCAACGAGAAGCTTGAAGCGGCCGTCTCGTACGTCGAGTCGGAGGCCACGCGTCTCGGGTTGGACAAGATGGCTGGTGCCGCGCTGTCGAAGGTCGTGGAAGCTCAGTTGTCCAAGATCAAGGGTTCCCCCTGGGTAGGACTTCCCGCTGACCCCGTGGCTCCCGCTGACCCCGTGGCTCCCGTCGAGGTACCGAAGGGCTGATGCGCGATCTGGCAGTACGTCTGCTTCGTGCGGCTCGCCAGCTTCTCAGCGAGGATGACGAACCGTTACCACCGCCCGACCCGGATGCTCCAGAATTTCCGTCATACGTTCAGGTAGAACAGAACATTACCCCAATCTTGGGCCCGCCGCTCAAGACCAAGTAGTTGGTTTAGTACCCTCTAGTTCAATTTTGATCTAGTCGGGCAAAGTCCAGTAACCCTTTCGAAAAACAGGTTCCATCATGGCTCTCACTCCCTCCAAGCACGTTGACTCCGTCATGGTCATCACGAACGCTACAAGCAGCGTTCTCCCAATCGCCTCCGGCGTGAAACTCCAGCCTGGTCAGACCTTGCGTATCCAGCTCGAAAGCGTTCAGCGGATGCAGGAGCTGATGCCTCGCCTACGCAAGCTCCTTGCTGCCGGCAAGATCAGTATGTTCAAGGAAGTTCCTGGCGTCATCGACGTCGCCGGTTCCCCATCGCATATCCGCGCTGGTATCGCGGGCAACGTGACCGCGGCTGCCACGAACTACGCGCTCCCGACCTACGCGGAGTCGGCCACCGATACCATCGGTTTCGTCGTAACGGGCAGCCGTACACTCCGTACGCTTCGTCTCCTATCCACCGTGGCCCCTGGCGGTGTGACGAGCTGCGTCGTGACCGCGATGGTCAACGGCGTCGCGTCGGCGCTCTCTGCTACCCTCACGGGTACGTCTACTTCTGCCACGCAGGATACTATCCAGGTTGACGTCAAGGCTGGCGATAAGGTCAGCTTCCGTTGCGTATCGACCGCTGTAGCAGCTACGGCGAACCTGATGATCGTCGCAGCCCTGGCGTAAGCAATGCGGACCGTCGAGGCAACGTCATCTGAAGACGTGCGTCGGTGGCTGAACGTCACGACCCACCAGTGGGACCAGCTGGTGGATCGTGGCGTAGTCCGCGACTTGGTTACAGCGTGTGGTCCTTTCCGTGATCTCTCACTACTGGTGGTGCAAGCCCGCTTTGCCCTAGGTGTCCTATATGGGGACGTC
>JANXQG010000356.1 GCA_025356915.1 Planctomycetota bacterium
CTAATCATGGCCAAAGTGAATTCGCTGGAGGATCCCGAGATCTGTCAAGCCCTGTACCGTGCCAGCCAGGCCGGCGTTAAGATCATGCTCAATGTCCGCGGCATCTGCGTGTTGCGACCCGGCGTGGAAGGTATTTCCGAGAATATCGAGGTGCGATCGATTGTCGATCGTTACCTGGAACACGCCCGTCTGTTCTACTTCCGCAACGGTGGGCATGAAGAGGTCTATCTGGCCAGCGCGGATTGGATGCGGCGGAATCTGCTGAAGCGGCTGGAGATCATGTTCCCCATCCTCGACGGGAACTTCAAGAAGCGGCTGATCGACGTTTTGAACACCTGCTTTGCCGACAACGTCAAAGCTCGCCGACTGCTAACCGACGGCACCTACGTACCGGTCGAATCGAGCGGGCCACGAGTTCGTGCTCAGGCCAAGTTCCACAAAGACGCGGTCGATGCCGTCCACTTGGCCGGGCAGACGGCATTGCAGTTCCGGCCGTTAAAGAGTCCGAAGGAGTGAAGGGTCGTCGATGCCGCGCGGCCAATTGGAGATACAAAAGGGTCGAAGGAAGAATACAAAGATACAAAGGTGTCGATAGTGAGCCGTGAGGCGTGGAGCGGGTACTCAGTCCCTGGAAGATGATTCGACCGGGATGATTTAATGCCCCGGGAAGTACTACCGCCCAGCCTTGCGGGCGGCAGGAGGCGGTGGGGAAATTGGCGCCGTCGCGTCCGCAGGCGCCGGGCTCAGGTTGCTCTTTGCGCCCGGTAGTCCATACCAGTACGTGGCTACGCTATAGGCCATGTCGCATTCGGCCCAGTGCCAGATCTCCATGTCGAATTTCAGCGACTTGGCAAACGGAATCGCGTCAAGCCCGCGCGTGCGGGTGTTGGTGGTGTGGCCCTGGTTTCGCGGACCGACGCGGGGCTGATTGCAAAAAGGCCCCTGAAATACGTTGGCTGCGCCCCAGGCATAGCCATAGTAGTCCTCGCTCCCCGTGCCAAAGTACGAAGGGAAATTCTCTCCATCGACCCAAATCTTCTCGTCGCCCTCGCCCCACCAAGCCTTCGTCGGGTTCATGACGGCCAAGGTGTCGCCCAGGTAGACGCCCTTGCCCGTTATCGTGATATAGTTCCAGTCCGTCATGGGCCGGGTGTGGAGCGGGTATCGGTATCGCCATTGCGAGTGAAAGTACATCGAGCGGTCGTCCCATTTCCAGGCGGAGGTCAGGGTTTTGAGTTTTACCGAGACCTTCTCTTTGCCAAGATTAAGCACCGCCATGCGGGCCGACTTTTGGTAAGGCATCACCCAGCGGCAGGTCATGGTGCCGTCCTTGGCAACGGATCGATACCAGCTTTTCAACTCATTCACACCCACGCCACTGCCGCAGAACTCGCTCAAAGGAGACCAGATTGTTTCCTCGCCGTCACAAGTCATGCGGAGTACGGTGGATCGCAGGGCCTGCTGATCCTGATTGGGCTTCAGGCCGTCGAGCCGTATCTCACACAATCGCACCGCGGCAGGCCCCTGCGGAAGATCGAGGGTCATTTCCTTTCCCGGCTCGATCGCTTGGTCCATCGAACTGGCACTCCCCTGCGCGGGTGGCGGGTCGAGGAGCGTTTTGGCGATATTCGAGACGGTCGGCGCAATCGCCGTGAATTGGGCCATCGTGAAGGTTTGGACTTTGGTGTCGGCCGGATAGGTGCGGTACTCGATATTATACCAGCGGCCCGGGGGACGAGCCTGCGGATTGTTGGCGCCTTGTTCATAGGTGATCTTGCAGTGCTGGGCGTAAGGGATTGGCAAATAGAGGTTGGTGGCGCGGCCGGCGTTTTCAATCCCCAGCGGCCGCGGCACGAAAGACTTGCCGCCCAGCAGGTCGCCCAACCGCTGGGCAATGGCTGGCTGTTCGGCACCATCCAGGTAAAACCGCACGGTGCCGATCGGCGGGCTGCCCCCGGTCCAGAATCGCACGACGCAGCCAGGCCCCGCCACGTCCATGAGAACCCATTCGTAACGGTTTTCTCGCTTCTCGACCTTCCAGGCGTTGATTGGCTGATCCATGTTGTCGTGATTGGCGAACCAACCATTCGGATCGCTGGGCTTTTTTGAGCGCCGGTCGTAGCTGCTCTCTTGGTGGCCGACGTATTCTGGTTGAGGCCAGCGGGCGACCGCTTCACAGTCGATCATCTCTTCCAGTAGAGATTGCACGGAGACGACGCGGTCCTGTGCCGTGGCCGCCACTCCCACCAGACTAGAAAGCAGGATAGTACCCAGGTATTTTGAAATATATTTCATAGCGATATCCACGCTCCAAGTTACCGCGGCAGGGCCGCATTCCGGGCAATTTGCAAGGCCGCGAGCAGCGTGGCGTCGTCCTTGCCGACGACCACGCCATTGATCGGCTTGGCCGTCTGGTGCACGACAACATCCGGCTCGACGCCCACGCGGCTGTAAGGCTTGCCCTGGGGCGAATAGAACTTGGCCGTCGTCAGCCGCAAGCCAGAGTCCGAACCGTCGAGCTGAAAGATCCCCTGCACGGAACCCTTGCCGAAGCTGCGAACGCCGACAATTGTGCCCCGGTGGTGATCGTGGATCGCTCCCGAAAAGATCTCGGCGGCACTGGCGCTTTCCTGATCGATGATTACCGTCAAAGGCACGCGCCAGGTGCCTTCCTGATGGGCCGTGTAGGTGCTGTCTTCTTGGGCGATGCGGCCGTGTGTGGAGACGATTATCCCCCGATCGAGGAACAGGTCGGCAATATCAACCGATGAAATCAATAGCCCGCCCGGATTGCCGCGAAGGTCCATGATCAGGCTGCGCATGCCTTCACGGTGAAGTCGCCACAGCGCGGCTTCCAGGTCGCGGCGAGTTGTTTTCTGGAAGCAGGTCAGCCGCAGGTAGCCGACACTCTGCTGGGCGTCGATGATACGGACCTGATCGACGCTAGGGACTTCAACCCGTTGCCGGCGGACGGCCAGTTGGCGATTGGTCTCGCCCGGGGCGGCAAGGGTCAGGTTGCAGATACTTCCTTCGGGACCTTGCAAGAGGCTGGCTGCCTGGTCGGTCGTGTATTGGCTTGTCGGACGGCCGTCGACGGCAACGATCCGATCGCCAGCCCTCGCGCTGGCCTGCTCGGCAGGACTGCCGCTGATCACACGGACGATCACCAGCGAGCCGTCCAGGGCCTTTAACTCGATGCCCAGTCCGACAAAGCTGCCGTCGATCTGGGAATAGACTTCACTGAGCTGGTCGGGTGTGAGGAAGGCCGAATAAGGGTCGAGGGAATTGGTGGCACCGCAGAGGTACTCTAGGATCACAATGGTGGGGGCTAGCCCCAGACGCTGCTGAGCCAGATTGGCTGCCACGACGGCACTGTCGCGGGCCTCCGTCCGGCTGGCCACGCTGCGCTGCGCCAGTGTCTGGCGAAGCTCGCGGCAGAATGCTTCTACCGTGGCCGGATTGCCGTTGGGCAGGTTCCGCTGGAGAAAGACCGGCTCGCTAAGTGCTGTCTCCAGGTCCGAGGTGCCTCGATCGACGAGATCCTTCCACGCCGGCTGCTCGACGTAATGGGTCTCGATCTTCAGTAGGACTTGCAGATAGAGTTCCAGAGCCTTCTCGGCCGGCATCCGAGAGACGTTTTCGGCAAAGCTGCGGTCGGCATAGCGGCGGCCCAGGTCGTAATGCAGCCGGGCTACCTCGAAACGCTTTTCCAGGACGTTCTCCTCGGGGAATTGCCGCAGGCCTTCTTCATAATGGGCTAGGGCTTCACCCCAACGTCGTTTGACTTCCAATTCCCGGCCGCGCTGTAGGTAACCGTCGATCCGAATCGATCGCTCGGAAAAAGCAACAGAAGAATTGGTTGGCTGCTGTGCCACCGAGGGCAGTGCCAGCACCGCCATTGCCGCAAACCAGAGAACGGCTGCGAAGAGCCTTCGTCGCATGGTGTCGTCCGTGTGGGAGTTGGAACGCTGCTCGAGCCTAGCCGAGGGCAAGGCGATCCGGGAACTGATCCATCCAGTTGTCCATCGCGCAAACGTCGCACACGCTCGCGCTACATTGCAGTATAGATCACGATTGGGCAGGTGTCAAAAAAATCACCTTGAAAACACGGTCGGAAAACCGTTCAAAGTGGCGCATTCCAACCTCCGGGCGCGGAGGACAACGAACGAACCCAGAACGCGGAAAAGCAGCTTTACAAGGATCGTAGCAGGCAAACGGCTTAACCCAGATTTTGCGCCGAAGCAACAGTTCAAGCTTGCCTAGCCCGGATTATTCATCGTATGGGGGCTCGCTGCGCTCTCCCCACCCTACTTCTGCACCTGAAACTTGGGAGTAGGGTGGGTGGAGCACGGAAACTCAAGCGCAGTGGTGCGTTGCGCGAACCGGCCTAAACACTACTTTCCGCGCATTTTCCCGGAACTTCTCCCACCTCCCACACGTCAAACCCGTAAGGTAGTATAGTGTAAGTTTGTGGGACGACCTCAAACCTTACTCTGTTGCGGAGTTAGTTCTTTACCGCTGCAGCGGTATGTCGGCCCTGGAAATCGACTGGAACACCCATCCTTTTCACACTGCGAGGAACCATTATGACACTCATTTTCCGTTCATTGGCTTGCGCACTCGCCATTGTGGCGTTTGCTTCTTTCACTGTTTTCTCTCCGGCCTTGGCCGCGGACGGTAAGGGCGAGGTGGTGAAACCGGCCCCAACTACGGCAGCGGATTCAGCCAAGGCCGATGCTGACGCCAAGACCGACCGATCGCTTCGCGAGCAGGAGATCTACATCCCCTACGAAAAGCTCCGCGGGGTTTTTGAGAAGCATGGCCGCGGCGTATTCCTGCCCTATGAGAAGTTCGACGAGCTTTGGAAAGCGGCCCAGGACAAAACCCGTCCGGCAGCCGACCCCCGCCCGCCGATGGGCGCGCTGATTACCGAAATCGAAAACGAGGCCGTGGTGGCCAAGGATGTCGTGCAAGTCACCGCCCATCTGAAGATCGACCTGCTCGCCGAAGGATGGCATGAGGTGCCGTTGCGGCTGGCCGATGCGGCCATCGTCCGTGCTACGATCAAGAACGAACCGGCACGGATACTGGGTGGCACCCATGAAGACCATCGCTTGTTGATCGAAAAGAAGGGGAAGCAGCCGGAGCAGATCGAATTGGTTCTGGAATATGCCCGGGCGATCACGCGCTCACCGGGCCAAAATTGCGTATCGTTCCAGGCCCCACAGGCCGCGGTGAGCCGTTGGAAGGTCCGCATTCCGCAGGCGGGCGTGAAGGTCAATCTGCATCCGTTGATTGCCGCGACGGAAGTGCCGCCGGCGCCGGTTGCTGCGAGTAAGAATCTGGACGCAGGCGGGACGCCTAAGCTACCGAATGACAAGAAGGTGGACGAGACGGTCATCCTGGCCTTTGTCGGTGCTGCACCCGAAGTGCGGATCGACTGGACGCCCAAGTCCGAGGGCGCCACGGGGCTTACGGCATTGGCCAACGTGCAGTCGGAGCAGCAGGTATGGATCCAGGAAGGGATCACGCGGACTCGCACGACCTTGGCTTACACGATCAGCCGCGCGGAATTGAACCAGATCGCCCTGGAAGTCCCGGCCGATTTCAAAGTAGTCAATGTCTTTGATCCCAACGTGCGGCAGTGGTCGGTCGAACCACCAGCCGCTGGATCAACCGTGCAGAAGGTTACGGCGCAGTTGTTCGAGCCGGCCAAGACCGCGCAGACCGTGGTCGTTGAGTTGGAGAAAATTGCCGGCCAGAAGCGAGTCGAGTCACTCAAACTGCCCGTGGTCAAAGCCCTGAACGTCGGCCGTCAGCAAGGTTTCATCGTGGCCCAGGTCGGCTCGGGCCTGCGGGCTGAGGCGGCCAAGACCAGCGGCCTGTTGCAGGTCGATGCCAACGAGCTTCCGCCGACACTCCGATCGACCGCCTGGACCTTCGCCTATCGCTATGCTTCGGTGCCGTTCGAGTTGGAACTGGCCGTTGAGGAAGTCGCGCCGCGGATCACCGTCGATTCGCTGGTCGACGTCCAATTGGAGCCGGAAAAGCTCGCGATCAATCTGACGGCACTTTACACGATCGAGCGGGCTGGCGTCTTCAAGCTGGAACTCGAAGTGCCGGAGGGTTTTGAAGTTCGCAGCGTCACCGGCAAGCCGGTGGCCCTGGCCGCCGTGCCCGCTGTGCCCGGGACAACGCCCGCGGTCTCTTCAGCAGCCGAGATCGATTCGTTTCATGTCGAGGGCGAAAAAAAGAACCATCTTATCGTGAATTTGGCTCGCAAGGCCCTGGGACGCGTCGGTTTGCGGATACAGTTGCAGCGCGATCTGCACGAGGCCAACTTGCTGACGCCCACGGGCAAGTCGGCCGAGATCGACTTGCCGCTGCCACAACCCACCAAGACAACGGTCGAGCACGCGTCCGGAAGGCTGATCGTACATGCCCCCGAGAGTTTGCGGGTCAGCCCAGCCAAGGCCGATGGGCTGCGGCCCGTGTCGTACCAAGAGGCGGTGGAAGGCATTGCCTTGGAGCGGTCGCCAGCCGGCGTTTCCGCGATTCGTCCCGTGCTGGCATTCACATTTACTCAGGAACCGGTTGTACTCCGCCTGACGGCCGAGCGGCGCAAGCCTCAGGTTACGATCCGTCAGTTGCTCGTGGCGCGAATCGACGAGGGGGTCATCAAGTACCAGGCGACCTTCTATTACTCGATCCATTTCAGTGGCGTGAAATCGCTCCGTATCGATGTTCCGGCCGATGTGGCCCCACTGCTCCGTAATACCACCGCCGGCATTCACGAGAAGACCCTCGACCCGCCTCCCGCCGACCTGGACAAAAACATGGTCGCATGGAGCCTGACGGGTGAAGGTGAACTGCTGGGTGACGGGCAGATCGATTTGGTGTGGGAGAAGAAGCTCGACAAGCTCGATGTGGGCAAGTCGCTGCAAGTGACCGTGCCGAGGCTCGTTCCTCGCGACGTCGATCGGGCCTTTGGTCAGATCGTGTTGACCAAGGCGGAAACGCTCGACTTCCAGGAGGCCGAAGATATCAAGGGCCTGCGGCCCATCGACCCGCAGCGCGATCTGACGACTCCGGTGAGCGGAGCCGCGCGAGCCTTCGAGTTCTACGACGAATGGACGCTACCGGTCACGGTAAATCGCTACGAACTGGAAGAGGTGAAGCGGACCAGCATCGATCGGGCCGTCTGCCGCATGGTACTCACGCCGGCAGGCGAGACTGCCGTGCAGGCCGTCTATCGCATTCGCAGCGTTCGCCCCTGGCTGGCCGTGCAATTGCCGACGGATGCCGCCCCCGACAGCGATCCGGTGCGGATCAATGGCCAACTGGTAACCTTGCGGAAAGGCGAGGGTGACTCGCTCGTCGTGCCCCTTTTGAGTGCCAACGCCGACGAGCCTTTCGTACTGGAGATCCGCTATACGGTCAAGAGCGGGCAAACCCTATTGCTGCCGACGTTTTCGGAAGATACAGCGGTGCAAAAGGTTTACCTCTGCGCTTTCGTGCCTCCCACGCAAGATGTCGTGGGTACTGCCGGATCGTGGGCCGAAGATTTTCAGTGGCGCTATGGATATCAAGACCGCTGGATGCCCGTCAACTCAGAAACGCATGAAAAGAAGATGGAATGGGTTTGCGAAGGGAATGGCGGTGCTTTGGGAGCTGCTAAAACCTTCCATTTTGACGGCATACCGCTGATCTTCTCCACGCTGCGACCGGATGCCCAGAGCAACGTCAGGCTATGGACGTTCGATCATCAGACGCTCAACGCCTGGATTTTTGGCGCGGTGGTGCTCGGTGGTATTGTGCTGGTGCGAACGAGCTTGGCTCGCCGCATAATCGCCGTGGGCGTGTTTGTCGTCGCTCTGGTGCTGCTAGGTGTCTTCTGGCCGACGTTCTCGCTGCACGTTCTAGGCGGGCCGTTGTTCGCGGCCGTGGCCATCGTGCTACTGCTCTGGGCAATCGTGGGAATGTTCCGGCTCTATCGGCCGCTGATGGCTCTGGGTACGGCGTTTGGCACGACATGGTCTGCATGGGTCGCAAGCCGAAAGGCCATCGTGGCCCAAGAGGCATCACCGACGACGAAACCGCAAGATCAACCGTCCGGCAATCACGGAGGTGCGAGCCATGAGTAAACATTATAGCATTACGACACAATCGGACCGATCCGACCGATCCGACCGATTGAGGAATTTCCCACGGGCGCTAGTGCTTCTGGTCGCCCTCGCTTTGTGGGCCACCGTCACCGCGCAGGCTGGAGCCCCAGTGAGCGAACGACCGCCAAAAACCCGTGAGATCTATGTTCCCATCTCTGACCTGAAGGTTCTGCTGGAGAGTGAGCCGCATCGCGTACTCTTGACGCGGCAGGAATATGACGAACTGGTCAAAAAGGCCAAGAAGGCCCCGGAAACACACGTTCCGCATCCGGCCATGACCGTCTCTTCCGACTACGACATCACCGTCGACAACGGCCGTGCGAAGTTGCATGGGACGATCGCCATTGACGTACTCGAAGACGGTCTGCACGCGGTTCCGCTCGATTTCAGCGGTGTGGGGCTTTTGGCGGCGAAGCTCGACGATCAGCCCGCGCCCTTGGGCCATGCTGCCGACGGACGTCTGAATCTTTTGGTCTCCGGCCAAGGCAGACACCGGCTGGTGCTTGACATGGTCGCTCCGCTCGAAATGAACTCCGCCCAGCAGTATCTGAGTTTCCGCTTGACCAACGCAGCAGTCGGCCGGTGGCGTCTCACGGTGCCGGGCGATGTCGAGATCAAAGGCGGAGCGGATGTGGTTTCTCGCGCGGTGGACGCAGCCGCCAAAGTCACTCGCTTTGAGTTGTTGCCCCGTAGCGGCGACTGCACCATCCTCATGTCGTTGAACAGCCACCTCCAGCGACGCGAGCAGGCCGTGGCCTCGCGATGCGTGTTGTTTGATGAGGTGACCGAAGCCTACGAGAAGCTTCACGCCACGGTGACCCTTTGGATTCTCCATCGGGCGGTTGATCGATTCCGTTTCGTTGTGCCCGAGGGGTTTGAGATTACCGAGATCAACTCGCCGCTCTTGGCCCGCTGGGACATCGAGACGGAGGGCGGTCGCAAGATCGTGAATGTGCGGCTCCGCGAGCAGACGACCGACACGGTCGTGCTTTCCATAGCCGCCATCAAGACGCCCAGCCAGTTGAAGCTGTGGCGCATGCCCCGGCTAGAACTGCTCGACGTGGTCGGCCAGGTTACGGTATTGGGTCTCTTGATTCAGAACGAACTGAAGGCCGAATCGCTCACCGCCAACGACCTGATCCCGGTTGACACGGCAGTCCTCACCACGGCGCTGCCAGCAACGCTCGTGCGGTCGGATCCCAGTGCGGTCCCGCTGCGCTATATCGCCGCATACTATGCCCCGCAAGGCGGCTATGAATTGAAGGCCGATTTCAGCCGTGTTCCCGCGACACTTGCCGTGACCACGAATTTGCTGCTGAACATTCGGGACAAGGGCTGCGAAGTCCAGGGTGGTTTTGCCTTGCTACCCACGGCCGAGAAGCGTTTTGGCTTTGACTTCAGCGTGCCCGCCGGATGGAAGGTGATCGAGGTCACTGGCCCGGACAAGTCGCCGCTAACCATCGATCGTTATACGAGCGACAAGCTCCCCTCTCTCGTAATCGGGAGAGGGGCAGGGGGTGAGGGCGCGGGGGACCAGAAGCTCGGTCGCGTGCATGTCAAGCTGCCTCAAGGAATTGCCCCGGGGCAGATCTACGTGG
>JANXQG010000405.1 GCA_025356915.1 Planctomycetota bacterium
ACCTTGAGCTGGAGTTTCATGGCAAGACGAAGCTCTATGTGCCCAGCTCAAAAATCGGCTTGGTACAGAAGTATGTTGGCAGCACCAAGGGCCGGCCGATGCTTGCCAAGCTGGGCGGTCGCCTTTGGGATAAGCAGAAGAAGCGGGTCGAGTCGGCCGTGACCGATATGGCCGTCGAGATGCTCGAACTTCAGGCCGTTCGCGCTTCCAGGCCGGGTATCAGCTTCCGCGTGGAGACCGAGTGGCAGCACGAATTTGACGCCTCTTTTCCCTACAAGGAAACACCCGACCAGTTGACCACCCTGGAAGCGATCGAGCAGGATATGCACACCCCCCGGCCGATGGACCGGCTGCTCTGCGGCGATGTCGGCTACGGCAAGACGGAGGTGGCCATGCGGGCGGCCTTCAAGGCGATCGATTCCGGCTACCAGGTTGCAGTGCTTGTGCCGACGACGGTACTTGCCGAGCAACATCTGCGGACCTTCTCCGCGCGGATGGCCGAGTTTCCCTTTTCGATTGCCGCCCTCTCGCGGTTCTCCACGCGGCGGCAGCAGGCCGAAATCATCGAGCGACTGGCCGCCGGCTCCGTGGACATCCTCATCGGCACTCATCGCCTCGTGCAGCCGGACGTGAAGTTCCATAACCTGGGTCTGATCGTCATCGACGAAGAGCAGCGATTTGGCGTCGAGGTCAAGGAACGCCTGAAGGCCATGCGGCAGACCGTCGACGTGCTGACGATGACCGCCACTCCGATCCCCCGTACGCTCCATCTGGGCCTGATCGGCGTCCGCGATATCTCGAACTTGGAAACCCCGCCCGAAGACCGACTGGCGGTGGAAACCCGCGTCACCCGATTTAATCCTGAACTGATCCGGCAGGCCGTGCTGCGGGAGCTTAACCGGCAAGGACAGATCTTTTTCGTCCACAATCGCGTACAGGATATCCAGGCACTCGCCAAAAAGCTTGGCCAGATCGTGCCGGAGGCCCGCATCCGCATTGCCCACGGCCAAATGGCCGAGGACGAATTGGAGCGGGTCATGCTCGACTTCGTGGCCCATCGTTTCGACCTTTTGCTGGCAACAACGATCATTGAGAGCGGCTTGGACATCCCCAACGCCAACACCATTTTCATCGACGAGGCCGACCGCTACGGCCTCTCTGATTTGCATCAGCTTCGCGGCCGCGTGGGGCGTTACATCCATCGGGCCTATTGCTATCTCCTGCTCGATCCGAATAAGAGCCTTACGTCAACTTCCGCACGGCGACTGAAGGCGATCGAAGAATTCAGCCAGATGGGCGCGGGCTTTGCTATTGCCATGCGCGACCTCGAAATCCGCGGCGCCGGCAATATCCTGGGCACCCAACAAAGCGGCCACATTGCCGTGGTGGGTTACGAGCTGTATTGCGCGCTCTTGCAACAGGCGGTACAGCACCTCAAGCGACAGCCGCCCAAGCAGGCGATCGAGGTCAATATCGACCTGCCGGGTGAAGGCCACATTCCCCGGAGCTACGTGCCCGACCTGCGGTTGAAAATTGACCTCTACCGCCGGCTCAGCCGGATATCGAGTGGAGACGAGCTTCGCGACCTGCGCAGCGAACTGCGGGATCGCTTTGGCGTGCCGCCGCCACGGGTCGAACATTTGCTTTGGCTAGCGGAACTGCGGATCGCCGCCCATCGTTGGCAGATCGAATCGATCCACTTGGAGCCGCCGTACGTCGTCTTCCGCTACCGTTCGGCACAGCTCATCCGCGAGCTGGCAACCCATCGTGGGGTAACGCTGAGAATTGTCGACAACCAAAGTGCCTACCTTCCCTTGGAAGGCGATAAGGAGTCACCCGAATCGATTCAGCAGCAGGTCAAATCGCTGTTGCAGTTGGAATAGAGCGTAGTTTTAATTCCTTGCTTTGTCGCCGATAGGGAAAATAACGAGATCGAGCACGTCCTTGCCGGGGTTTTCAAAAGGCCCCGCCGAGGGCTTGGTCTCGCTGCGTTTCTTTCCGAAATAGTCCGTGTTAATCTTCAACGGTAACCCATCCGGATTTTCATAAGCACAATCCGACACTTTGGCTTTTCCGAGAAGCTCGGTCGTCACCAGCGCGGTCGATGTCTTCTCCATGGCTTGTCCCAAAGTCAGATGAAGATGGACCCTGCTGTCCTCCTCGGTGATCGTGGGCTTGGGATCCACGTCTCCCAGAGTCAGCGGGGCTGCCTCCTTGGCGTAGGGGCGTGCTCCGTTGTAATAGACGTTGCCGCCTGTTTGCAGTGAAGAATTCCTGGCATCATAGACCCACAGACCAAATCCGGTGATGCTTTTTCTGGGATCGGTAGTTTTTACGGGTGCCTGGCCGGTGGCTCCCTGCCCGACGAAGATGTTGTTGAAGTAACGGTTGTCTCCGCCCTTGGTCATGCTCAAACCGGCGATGGCCGTCGAGTGCGCCTTCAGGTAGGGAGTGAAACGACTCATATCATACCAATTGTCGATTCTCCCGAGCATCAGGTTATGCACAAAGGCTCCACCCTCGGACATGTCCCAAACGCTTCGAGAGGAAAGAAAGAGGTTGTTATCCACGAGAAACGGGCCGTGATTGACCTCCACATAGAGGTCTTCTTGACTGTTGTCGTAGCACAGGTTGCCCGTGATCCGCGTTCCTTGTGCCATCCAGTCCATCCATATTCCACGGCCGTTGCCATGGACTCGGTTGTTTTTGATGAGCATATCGATGGAGGCATGGATTTTGATCCCCGCCTGTTCCGCACCGTCAAACTGCCGCCTTGTCCAGGTGCTATGGATGTGATTGCCCGTGATCTGACTGAAGATGGCGCCCAGACTGCCGACGATGCCCGCCTGCTCGCAGTGGGAGATGGTGTTGTTGCGGACAATATGGTGGCCGATGGTCTCTTTGTTCCAGCCGTTCTGAAGAGCACGTTCGACGGTTTTGACGTAGCCTTCGGCGGAATTGGCCGACTTGTTATCGAATTCGTCACCATACTTTCCAAGCGTTATGCCCACGCAGGCAGAGTGGCTGATCGTATTGTTCTCGATAATCCAGCCCTTGCTCCAGTGAGTGCCGATCAAGCCAATCTGCTCGGCGGTCGGCGGAGCCCATGGCGTTGCCGCGTGGCACATCGTGAAACCGCGCACGGTGATGTAGTTCCTGCCCGGCTTGTCCGGATAAAACACGGTCCGCCGCACGTTGATCTCCACCGTCTGCTCGTTGGGATTCACACCCCTGAACTGTGCCCAGATCGTGGTGTTCTCCTTGTCCACTTGACCGAACCAGCTCGGTTCTTTCCCGGTTTTCGACAAGACGTTGTCCAGGCGGGTCGTCTCAGCCAGCCACTCACCATTGAGATAGACGGCACCCATGTGATGCAGGCGGCCCTTAGCAGCGAACCAGTCGCCCTGGATGAGGTCACGGTAGGGATTGAAACTGCTGAAGAACGCATTGGGAATGATGACTTTCCAGACATCGTCCTGGACCTTCTCCCAGTTCTTCACGACTTCCGAACCTTTGAGCTCGACTTTTTCGCCCGGTGCCGCCTGATAGAGGATACGTTTTGCGTCGGACTCGCCGCCGCGTGGCGGGTTGATGCGCTCGCGATAGACGCCTTCATGCACGGTGATGACATCGCCCGGTTGCGCGAGAGTGGCGGCACGCTGGATCGTGCGGAGTGGGGCTGCCTGCGTGCCGGGCTGGGCGTCGTTACCGTTAAGAGCGACATGAAAGTCGGTGGCGTAAACGGTGGTGGCGAGCGCGATGGCACCTATGAATTGAATCAGCGTTGTTCTCATATTGTAATCCTTACAGTAATGGGGCCGACATTTACCATTTCAACTCCGATCGGATACGCTCCGAGCAGCAACTGCGCTCGTCCCGCCCTGCTTTTCTACGAAGACGTTCGGTTGCGCAATCGGTTTTGCAGATTGTTGGTCAGCGACTCAAGCTGGGCAAGGTCCAATGCTCTTAGTTCCTGTTCCTCGCTGACAGGCGTACAAAGTATTGTCTGAAGCGTTCGGATCAATTCGATCTTGCCTTCGATCTTGCCTTCGATCTTGCCTTCGATCTTGCCTTTGATCTCGCCTTCACGCACACCCTCACGATGGGAGGCGTTCATGGCCCATTGTTGGTCTCGAATCGCTTTTTCGCGTGCATCGTACATCACTTTGTCCTCGGTTACTTGCGCTATATTAACGATCGTTTGCGTCGCTTGCCGGATCGCTTGCTGGGGAAATAATTTCAACAGTGCGTCGGCTTCGTACTCGTGGGCATGAAGAAACCAGAATAGCCAGCAATCGAGCATATCGGCCGTCTTCAAGTCCTTCTCCCTTAAATTATACCTTCCAAGCTCCAGCGTGTGAATCTCCAAGGTTTCTTGCAAAACCCGGCCCGATTCTGCGTCGGTGAGACGAAACGCATGGTGGACTTTTGTTGCATCCTTCCAAAGAATCCCGTCGACCAGGCAGATCGAAAAAACGGGATGGGCCTTTGTGTAGTCGTCACCCGCCTTCAGTTGATCGGAATAAAGCTCGCAACCATAAAAAACGATCCGTTGAACTAGGCCCTCAAAAATCGTGAGTTGCATTTCGATGTCGTAGATGGCTCCCGACTGATCGACGGCCTTGACGTCGAGAATCGATAGTTTATCGTCCTTGTAATCTTGCAGGTTGTAGGGATTTACGAGCGTGACATCAATGATTGGCGACGCGGGATCGAGAATTGCGTTGAGCAAACTGATCAGGGCGACGCGATTCTCCGGGGTTCCGAACGTCCGCTTGAACGCAAAATCATTCGTGGGGCGAATTCCAAGCGGCATAATGGTTCCCGGAAGAAAGAGGACACAGTTCGAGCTTCGAGCCAAACAGATACCAGTATACCACGAATTTTGCGGAAGAAGGGCGAGATACCCGGTGACATTTTACTGAACTTTCGCAGATTTTCTGATGGATTTTGATAGTGAAAAGAGGACGGGGTTCCTTGTAAACTTTGCGTGGTTACAAGCGTCGAAGACGCGCGCAAAGGACAAGGAGGTCCCCATCCATGTTTACCAGCATACCCTCTCTCGCTTCGGTTCTGCAATGCCTGCTGCCTGTATTCACTCAACCATCGTTCCAGACGCACGTCGAGGTGCTGCTGGGTTGGGTCATGTACCTGGGCAGGCGAACCGAGTACGGCGTGTTCCAAACGATTCAGGCCGATACGCCCGTTTCCCGAAAGGAGCGGCATCCGTTCGACCGCTTCTACAACTTTTGGTTTCGCTTGCTTGTTACCCAGCGATAAATCGCTGGGCTATTCTCACGCGTCCCTCCGGGGCAAAATGCCTCGCCCGTAAACAAATCCTGCCCAATCACCTCAACACGTCAACCCCAACTTTGCATCGCCCTAGGATTAGGCTGGTTTGCGGCGTCGCCAAAGGAAGCCAAGTAGGCCAAGGGTGGCGGTGCCAAGGAGCGTCAAGGGCTTGGTTCCGATTTTACCCTTTGCGTTGAGATTGCCCTGGCAAAGATTTGCCGCAAATTTGCCGTAAAGCTTCGTCCAACCCGTCTATTGGGGTGGATTTGAGCGGAAATTGATCTGGTGCAGTTGGATCGGTTCGGGTAAAGCGTGGCATTATGATTGCCACGTTTCTGGAACAACCGACCGAGACGCCGGAGACGCAAGTCTGCTGCCAGAATTGCCCGGCCGTTCAGCGCCTGGAACGGGCACTGGAAAGGTTGACCGCTGAGTTCCGTTGCGAAGTGGGCTATTGGAAGAGCATGCATGCGGGTGCCCTTAAACGCATTGAGCGGTTGCAAGAGGAACTGGACCAATCCCGGGGAGAGACCCGCGCCCTTCAAGCCGAGCGTTTTGGTCGCAAGTCGGAGAAGTCTTCCCGTCGCGACCGTTCCAACGATTTATTCGATCCCGAAGAAGTCGTGCCTTCTGCGAAGAAGCGAGGTGCGCAGCTTGGCCATGCGGGGCACGATCGGCGCGATTATTCTCATTTGCCAGTCCAGGAGGAGTTCGTCTCGTTGCCGGAGGAATCGCTGGCTTGACCGCATTGCGGAAAGCCAGCCGCGATGATGTCGGTCACGGAGGATTCGCAATTGGTGGAGGTCGAAGTCCGGCCGCACGTACGGCGGATTCGACGCCATCGATATCGAGCGACGTGTGACTGCGATCCCACACGGCGAACGCTGACGGCTCCGCCACCACCCAAGCTGATCCCCAAAGGCAGCTATGGCATCTCGATTTGGGTGCATGTCTTGTTGGACAAGTATGCGTCGTATCGGCCCACCGAGCGGTTATTGGGGCAACTCGAACAGTACGACCTGGACTTGCCGGCCGGCACGGTGAACGATGGGTTCAAGCGGATCGAGCCCATGTTGACGCCGATCTACGAAGCGTTTTGCGAGCGGAACCGGCAGGGCAGCTTCCATCAAGGCGACGAAACCCGTTGGCGGGTTTTCGTGCTATTGGATGGGAAAAATGGCTATGGTTGGTGGTTATGGGTCGTTCTCGGCGTGGACACCGTGATCTATCTGCTCAATCCTAGCCGGGGTCACGAGGTGCCGGAAGCCCATTTTGGCCCGGACGCGTCGGGAACCTTGGAAGTCGATCGGTACTCGGCCTACAAAGCCATGGCGCTGGTGAAGTCGGGAGCGATGCTCTTGGCGTTCTGCTGGGCGCACGTGCGGCGGGACTTCGTGGGAGTGGGCAAAGGCTGGCCGGAGTTGACGCCTTGGGCGCTTTCCTGGCTGCGCCGGATTCGCCATCCCTACCAGATCAATCGAGAACGTCTCCAGCACTCTCTGGATTCAGTTAAGTTTCAAGAACAACAGGCCTTGTTGTGCGGGACGGTGGAGGCGATGCACGCCGAGGCGATGCAAGAGCTTTCCGATCCCAAACTTCGCCAGCCCTGCCGCAAGGTCTTGGAGAGCCTGCAAGAACACTGGACCGGACTGACTCGGTTCGTCGATGATTCAAGAATTCCGATGGACAACAACGCGTCGGAACGGGAGGTACGCGGCCCGGCCCTAGCACGGAAGAACTTCTATGGTTCTGGCTCCTTGTGGAGCGGCCGTTTGGCGGCGATGGCGTTTTCGATTTTTGCGACGCTGGTCCGCTGGAAACTCAATCCGCGACGGTGGTTGATGTGGTACTTTGAAACTTGTGCAGCCACTGGTGGAAAAACGCCCGAAGATATCCAACCGTTCTTGCCCTGGAATCTTTCCCACGAACGTCGTTTGGAACTGGGGGCTCGCGATACGGCTTCTTCGCCCGACAATACCTCCTGACGCCGCTGTCACCCTTCGCCTTCGGCTCGGATACCGAAACCATTCCTCGTTCGCTTCCCCTCGTCGGAGCGGAATCGCCCCTGGGCGAATTCCCGTACTGACGGGTTGGACGGTGCTTTACGACGAACGAAAGCTATACCGCTCGTTGAGATTGTCCCAATCTATAAATCTATAATGCCGCAATGAGAGTGAGGGTTGAAAAGATGGATGAAACAGTTATTCGCTTGCACATTGAGCCTTTGGAAGAAGGCGGATACGTGGCCACGAGTCCTGATGTGCCCGGGTTGGTCGCCGAGGGGCGGAGCATTGTTGAGACTGTCGAGATTGCTCAAGGGCTGACTCGAAAAATTGTAGAATCGTGTTCGGAGCATGCTGACTCGGTGCCGCATGCGCTGGAGGGCTTGTCGGGCGCATGGCCGCTAGACATCGTTGTTCCAGTTGGAATCTCCTGATAAGGCGGCTGTCGGGATTCACTAATTCGAGGGATCCGTTCTCTGCTGTCGGATCTTTTCGGCCTGGGCAGGATTATGAGGATCGTGAAAGTGGCGAAGGAAGTGGGCCGCTGCCGAATCCTCGACACCCCACTCCTGGAGAAGTTGTAGTCGCTGTGAGATGCAGATGTCGTACAACTTTTGAATCTGCTCCGAAGAGAACATCGAAAACAAAGAAATGGCCGACTCCAGGTCATTCTCGATGGAAAACTCGATCAGTTGCTTCAGATGGTTGTGTGCAGTGAACATTACTATTCTTTCCAAGATCGCCAGACGGAATACGCAACAATTCTACGTCGCATAATGCCCTTGGGAACAGTGGGGGAGCTAAATTTGCCACCCCCGGCAGGGAACTTTCCGCGGAACTTACCAGGCTCCCTTGCCAACCCCCCGACCCACGCCCTATGATATTAGGATAATACGTTTTCCGGAGCTGTTTTCATACTGGGTACGCAGGCGAGACGCCTACGCTACGGGTAAGGTTTTGAAACGGTTTCTCACTCGAAGGAGAGAATGCACGTGTCTCAGGTTAAAACGAATTTGCCATACCAAGTTGCCGACATGTCCCTGGCCGATTGGGGCCGCAAGGAAATCGAGCTGGCAGAAAACGAAATGCCCGGCCTCATGGCCCTGCGGCGGAAATACGGCCCTAGCAAACCCCTGGCTGGATCCCACATCGCCGGTTGCCTACACATGACGATCCAGACAGCCGTCTTGATCGAGACGCTCGTCGAGCTGGGTGCCGAAGTGACCTGGACAAGCTGCAATATCTACTCGACCCAAGACCACGCCGCCGCTGCCATTGCCGCTACCGGTGTACCCGTCTTCGCCTGGAAGGGGGAGCAACTCCAAGCTTATTGGGACAATATCCTCACCCAGGTTCTCAGCTTCAAGGACGCCGAGGGGCCGAACCTCCTCCTGGACGATGGCGGCGACCTCACCCTGCTGGCCCATAAGGGTGTCGAATTCGAGGCCAAGGGCAAAGTACCCGACCCCAGCAAGGCCGAGCACGAAGAAGAGCGAGCTCTGCTCACCACGCTCACACGAAGCTTGGCCGAGGATCCCAAGCGTTTTACGCGAATGGTCCCCAATATCATCGGGGTGAGCGAAGAGACCACCACCGGCGTGCATCGTCTGTACGACATGCACAGCCGCGGCGCGCTCTTGTTTCCGGCGATCAACGTCAACGACTCCGTGACCAAGAGCAAGTTCGATAACCTTTACGGCTGCCGTGAGTCGCTGGCAGACGGCATCAAGCGAGCGACCGACATCATGATTGCCGGCAAGGTCGTCGTGATTTGCGGCTACGGCGACGTCGGCAAGGGGTGCGCCCATTCGATGCGGTCCTACGGTGCCCGCGTGATCATCACGGAGATTGACCCGATCTGTGCGCTCCAGGCCGCCATGGAAGGTTTTGAGGTCACGACGATCGAAGAGGCTTGTTCGCAGGGCAACATCTTCGTGACCTGTACCGGCTGCCGCGACATCATCCTCGGCCAGCACATGGAGAAGATGCCCAACGACGCCATCGTCTGCAATATCGGACACTTCGACCTGGAGATCGACGTCAATTGGCTCAACACTCACAAAAACATCAAGAAGACGAACATCAAGCCGCTCTTGGATCGCTACACCTTCGCCGATGGCCACTCGATTCTCTTGCTGGCCGAAGGCCGCCTGGTGAACCTCGGTTGCGCCACGGGCCATCCGTCGTTCGTGATGTCCAATAGTTTTACGAACCAGGTTCTGGCCCAAATTGCCCTCTGGACCGAGACGGCGAAGTATCCGTTGGGCGTGTACTGCTTGCCCAAACATCTCGACGAAGAGGTTGCCCGATTGCACCTCGATCAGCTTGGCGTGAAGCTCACCAAGCTGACCGCCAAACAGGCCGAATACTTGACCGTGCCCGTCAACGGGCCGTTCAAACCGGATCATTACCGGTATTAACCGGAAAAATGAAACTTCCCCCAGAAGGTGCTCGCTGGCTCGTCTCGCTGCGCTGGATCGCCTGTGCGATGGTCTGCTTTGCGATCTGGCTCAGCTCCTCGATCCTGCATGTGGTGCCCCAGCCACTGCCGCTGTACATCGTCGCTCTGGCCATGGTTGTCTATAACCTGGCCTTCCGTTGGAACCAACCCGATACAACTTCCGGCGAGGTCAACGCGGAGAACAATATCTTCCTTCAGGCCGTCCTCGACTTGGCCGCCTTGACGCTCTTGGTTTATTTCTCCGACCTGCCGCGCAATCCGTTCCTATTCTTCTTCCTCTTCCACATGATCATTGCCAGCATGTATCTGCGCGGGTGGGCACCGCTGGTTCTGGCGGCCGTGGTTACCTGCACCGTGGGCGGAATCATCGTGTTGGAATACCTGCAAGGGATTCCTCGCTTTGCCATCCACCTTCCCTCGGACCCGCCCGAACTGCCGCGGCTGGACCCACTGGGCCTTGCCGGGTTGTTCTTTGCCTTCAGCGGGGCCTTGTGGATCACGGTCTACTTCACTACCTCGATCCGGCGCTACGTCGATCGTGCCCACGCCGCCATTCGGCAGAAGGAAAAGATGCTGGGCATCGGCCAACTCGTGGCGGGCATCGCCCATCAGATCGCCAATCCGTTGGACGGCGTGCAGAACTGCCTGCGGCGGATCGGCGAACGCGTGAAGCACGACGCCCACCTCACCGAATATGTACAAATGATGACCGAGGCCCTCGAGCGGATCGAACGCACGGCTACGCGGGTGCAAGCTTTTGCCCGACCGCGCGGTATCACGCTTCAAAGCACCGACGTCCGCGCGGCAGTCGAGGCGACGCTGGAGATGCTCGGCGTCACGCGTGTGGGCAATGTGCGGATCGAGCGAGAACTGGCCGAGGTACCGCCGGTCCAGGGCGATCCCTATACGCTCCAGGAAGTACTCTTCAACCTCTGCACCAACGCCCTTGCCGCGATGCCCCAGGGTGGAAAGCTCACGCTCCGCTGCTACACAATGGGCGGTCGCGACGAGGATCAGATGGATTCCGTGGCCGCCGATGTGAGCGACACCGGCGTGGGCATTCCCCGCCTCGATTTGGAAAAGATCTTTGAGCCATTCTACACCACGCGGGCCGACCGTGGAGGCACCGGCCTGGGGCTCGGTTTGTGCCGCATGTTGATTGCCGAGATGGGCGGCCGCATTGAGGTCCGCAGCGTGCTGGGCCAGGGCAGCACGTTCACGGTAGTGCTCCACCCCGCAGCACGACTGGAGAAATCCGGCTGATGAATCTATCTCAGAACTCACCGCAGAGGACGCAGAGAGTGGGTTCGCTGCGCTCGTCCCACCCTGCGTAATCACCCACGGCACTCTGCAATCAACTCCGCGGCACCCTGCTCTAACAGCACATTCGCGACACTGCGGCCGAGCGATTCGGCATCATCCGCCGTGCTGGATTGCGTGACTTCCAGCTTGCGCGTGCCAGCCGGGTTGAGCACGCGGCCGGTGAGAATGAGTTGCTCGCCCTCAATCCGCGCCCAGCCGGCGATGGGCGCCATGCAGCCGCCATGGAGAACGGCGAGCATCGCTCGCTCGGCCTTCACGGCGCAATGCGTGGGCGGGTGATCCAAGCAGGCCAGAGCATCGCGCGTTGCCGTGTCATCGGAGCGGGCTTCGATTCCCAATGCGCCTTGGCCCACCGCGGGAAGCATCAGGCCCAGCGGCAGGATCTGGGTAATGTGCTTCGTCAACCCCAAGCGGTCGAGGCCAGCTTGGGCCAGGATGATGGCTTGGTAATGCTCTTCTCGCAACTTCCGTAAGCGCGTGTCAACATTACCGCGGATGTCACGCATTTCCAGATCGTGGCGATGGTTGAGCAACTGGGCGCGGCGGCGGAGGCTGCCGGTACCTACCACGGCACCAAGTGGCAATCGTTCCAGGGAGTCGAAGCGATCCGAGAGGAACGCGTCGGCCACCGGTGCCCGCTCCGGCACGGACGTCAAGACCAGCCCCGGCACGACTTCCGTCGGCAGATCCTTCAGGCTGTGGACCGCCAGATCAATCCGCCCTTCGAGCAATTCACGTTGGATCTCTTTCGTGAAAATGCCCGTGCCCACCATCGGACCGGCGGTGGTTTGTTGTTGGTCGCCACGGGTTGTGATCTGGATCAGTTCGATTTCCAGACCGCGTTGGCGAAGCTGTGCCGTCACCCAGTTGGCTTGCCACTGGGCCAACAGGCTCGCGCGAGTACCTAGACGTAGTTGCATGGTGTTAGTCATTCTACTTAGAAAAAATGGTGGGGCTCGCTGCGCTCGTCCCACCCTACATCTGGGTTCTAGGTTCGGCGCGGTTCTCCTGACCCCGCCGAAACGTCCGACCGAAGGTCTCCCGGTGAATAGGAGACCTTCGTCGGCGGTGTGGCTCGGTCAGGAGACCGGCCACAACAAAGTCTGAGACCGACCACAACAGGGGGGCAGCACCGGCCAGGAGAACCATGCCGAATT
>JANXQG010000412.1 GCA_025356915.1 Planctomycetota bacterium
CCAGTTCCTCGGCCTCGGCCACGACTTCTTCGATCGGCTTGCTGGCATGTTTGCCGCGCATCTGCGGAATCGAACAGAAGGTGCATGCCCGATTGCAGCCCTCCGAAATCTTCAGAAACGCCAGGTGCCGCGGCGTGATCCGCAGGCGATGCGTGTCGGGCAAGGCTCGCGTCGGTGCCGGCCGAAACACGGTCCGCTGTTCTTGCAGCCCCGTATTCAGCCGTTCGGCCGCCGCGGCGATATCTTCCCGACTGAAAACGCCCACGAGTTGATCGACACCCGGATACATCTCCAGCAGTTTGTCTTTCTCTCGTTGGGCCAGACAGCCGCTAACAATCACGCCGCGTGTGCGGCCTTCTTTCTTGAGATCGAGCATCTCGCGGATCACGGCGTGTGATTCATCACGGGAATCCCCGATGAATGCGCAAGTATTAATAACGACGAAATCGCTGCCCGCCGGCTCGCGAACCATTTCATGGCCATCCAGGCCGAGCAGGCCGGCCATCCGCTCGCTATCGACCAGGTTCTTGGGACAGCCGAGGGTCACAAAGCAGAACTTTCTCTTGGTACGACCCAGCTCGGCGGTTTGTGGAGCGGGCCAAACAACGTGAGCCTCACCATGCTCCTGATTGTCCGGAGTTGAGCAAGAAGCGGCGGAATCAACGATGGGAAGCGAGTACATCAGTTAGTTTATTTCTGAGCGGGCTTATGCTACAAGATTCAATCAAGAAATCCTACCCGATTTGCCCGTTTTCGGTAAGTGGATGCGGGAAACCTGCAAATTCCGAGGTCCAATCCAATTTTCGTCGAGAATAAATGAAATTCACCGGAGATCCTTGCCCGAAAACATTGACCTGACCCCTTCGCGTTGGATTTTGAGCCCCCCTTGACTGCACATGTAAACTTATGTATACTAACTTATGAAACAACAAAAATACCGTACAATGAGAGTTCGATTTTATGGTCACCCCCCTTCAACCAAAAGCAAAGAGACCCATGGCAAAAAAAGCTGTACCCGCCAAGCTGGCCGAGAAGGCCAGCGGCAAGCCAGATTGTGAAGCAATGTTGGCTTCCCACCCGGCATTGAAGATGACTGTCGCCCAGATTGAGAAACAGTTCGGCGAAGGGGCTATTATGCCCTTGGGCGCCGACCACGTCTGCGTAATTACCGGCATCTCAACAGGCAGCCTGTCGTTGGACCTGGCCCTGGGTGGCCAGGGCATTCCCCACGGTCGCGTGGTCGAAATTTTTGGACCTGAATCGAGCGGCAAGACGACTCTCGCCTTGCACGTCGTGGCCAATGCGCAGCGCAAGGGTGGCATCGCCGCCTTCATCGACGCCGAGCACGCCCTGGATCCCGGCTGGGCCAAGAAGCTGGGTGTCGAACTGGAAACGCTCCTGGTCAGCCAGCCTGGCAGCGGCGAAGAGGCCATGCAGATTGCTGAAATGCTCATCAAGTCCAATGCGGTCGATGTCATCGTCATCGACTCCGTGGCTGCGCTGGTGCCCAAAAAGGAGTTGGAAGGCGAGATTGGTGATTCGCACGTCGGCCTGCAAGCCAGGCTGATGAGCCAGTCGCTGCGAAAACTTACCAGCGTGATCGCCAAGAGCAAGACGGCCGTGATCTTCATCAACCAGATCCGCGAGAAGATCGGCGTGATGTTTGGCAGCCCGGAAACAACTCCCGGCGGCAGGGCGTTGAAGTTCTATAGCTCGTGCCGCATTGACGTCCGCCGCATCGGACAGATCAAGGAAGGTGAAGAGGTCGTCGGCCAGCGGGTTCGCGCGAAGGTGGTTAAGAACAAGGTTGCCCCGCCGTTCCGCATCGCCGAGTTCGACATGATGGCTACCAACGGCATTAGTTATGAGGGCGACGTGCTGGATATGGCCGCCGAGGCCAAGCTGGTCGCTCGTTCCGGTGCCTGGTTCCGTTACGGCGACCAGCAACTCGGCCAGGGCCGTGAAAAGACCAAGGATTACCTCAAGGAACATCCCGAATTGGCGGAGGAACTGCGCGAGAAGCTCGCGGCGAACCATGCCCTGATCAGTGGCAAGACAGCTCCGGCCGCCAAGGTCGCCGATGACGACGAGGATGCCCCACCGGAGGAATAAAAACGTGAGGGAAAGAGGAGGAGTGCATAATGGGCACAAATCGACATTCTAACGGAAATGGAAAGCTGTTGTTTGCTATTCCGGCCGATTCAAAACCCGTGGAGTCCTTGGGGCTGATAGCGCACAAGCGGTAAGATTGGGCTGCCCTCTAGCTGTGGGCTATCGAAGGTAGGTTGGCTGAAGATCGTGCCTTGTGGTGCTCGTTGTTTGTTATTCTTTACGCCAAGCCGTGGCGTTTTGCGAGTTGATAAAACCGATCCAGCCCTTCCTGCTGTCGTGGGCCGAGATGGAACTCCAGGTTATCGCGAAGATAGCTCAGACATTCCGACTCGGGAATGCCTACCTCGGAAGACGCTAGGCGTGCAATCTCGGGCAAGCGAGTCAGGCCTTCATCGCGGGCGTCGGCCAGGGTCCGATCGATTCGGGCTGCCTGCGCGTGTGGCCGAGCGGCCCAGAGGGCAAAAACAAAGGGCAGGCCGGTCCATCGCGACCACTCTTCGCCCAGGTCCCAGATAAAGGCCAACTCCTCGCCAGGGTCCAACATGCCGCGATCGCCGATGACGACTACGGCGTCGGCCGAACAATCGACCGGCATGCTGTCCAGCGGCAAGGGGAGTAAGGACGGCTTCAAATCAAAACGCTCGCGGAGCAGAATTTGGGCCAGGGCCGCGCTGGTCCGCGAGCCTTCGTCCAAGGCGAGTGTTTCCACGCGCTCGATCGGCACGCGACCGTAGAGTTTGACGCTTCTTACCGGGCCATCACAGGCGATGACCGCGTCGGAGGCGATTCGCAAGCCGGGCTGCCGCAGATACTCGATCGAGGGAATCAAGGCCACATCGAATCGCCCACCCGCCAGCCCATCGGCCAGGCGGCTTGGAAAATCGACCACGATGTCCGCATCCGGCAGAAGTTGCGGTAGGGCGAACATCAACGGCCGGGCGTTCAAATAGTTGACGGCCCCCACGCATATTTGAGACATGAAGTACTATAGCCGGAAGTTGAAGGTATTCGTGATCAGCCGCCAAAGGCGGGCACCGAGCGAAAGCGGCTCGGTGTGGATCTTGGCGCGGCCGCGGAGACCGACGAGCACTACGCCTTCTTTGTCGGTGATCGGCACGAGGGCCTGGTAGGATGCGCTTTGAGGAGTCTCCACGCCGGTCTCCGGATCGACTTTGCTGGGTAACTCGCCGCCAGCCTTCGTGGAGAGCCGCCTGGGGGTGATTTTCAAGTTGGAAA
>JANXQG010000413.1 GCA_025356915.1 Planctomycetota bacterium
TCCCACCAATATCAGATTTGAAAAATTGGTGGGACTCGTTTCACTCGGCCCACCCTACAAGATTACGAAACTAACCACTCGAACCAACCGCCCCACGCGCTTATTCCCGTTTCCAAAAGGTAAAAATTATGCTCAATATCCACAAGATCAAGCAAGAGATTTGCGAAATCGGCGATCGCCTTTACAAGAAGGGATTTGCCGCTGCCAACGATGGCAACATCACCTATCGCGTCAGCGAGAAGGAAGTCGTTTGCACGCCCACGATGATCTCCAAGGGCTTTATGAAGCCGGACGATCTGTGCGTTGTCGACATGGAAGGCAATCAGCTCTCGGGCAAGCGGAAACGCACGAGCGAGGTCATGCTCCATCTGGCCATCATGAAGGAGCGGCCGGAAATCAAGTCGGTTGTCCATTGTCATCCACCGCACGCCACGGCGTTTGGCGTTGCCCACGAACCGGTCCCGCAATGCGTGTTGCCCGAGGTTGAGATCTTCCTGGGCGATGTGCCGATCACCAAGTACGCCATCCCAGGCGGCCAGGAGTTCGCCGATACGATCCTGCCCTTCGTAAAAAAGTCGAATGTCATTATTCTGGCCAATCACGGCACGGTGAGCTTTGGAGAGACGGTCGAACGTGCCTACTGGTGGACGGAAGTTTTGGATGCCTACTGTCGCATTCTCATGCTTTCCAAGGGCCTGGGCCGCGTGAACTACTTCACGGAGCCGGAGGCAAAGGGTCTGTTGGATCTCAAAACCCAATGGGGCATGCAGGACCCGCGGACCGAGATCAAAAACTGCGACATCTGCGCCAACGACGTCTTCCGCGACAGTTGGAAGGCGACGGGTGTGGCGCAGACTGCGTTTGTCCCGCCAACTTTCAAGAACAACGGCAGTGCCGCGCCAGCCGCAGGTATCGCGGACCAGGAGGCCTTGATCCGGGCCATTACCGACCGCGTGTTGGCGGAGTTGAGCAAGCGAAAGTGACCGGGATGGGGCTTGTGATTATTCACTACCGCAGTGCGGTATTTCAATCCCCCCTCTCCTGATTTATGGTGAAGGTTAGGTCATTATGCCACGATCGTAAAGTAGCGAACTGCTGTCACTGCTACGCCCACATTTCTCCCCGTAGGGTGGGTGGAGCAAGATTGGTGCGTTACTCGAACACGTTCAAACCAGCAGAAATGTCCTCGATGGTTCGACCTCGTGCGCAACCCACCATTTCCGGAGTGTTCGCTCCGCGCGCCCTATGGGTTGCTGGCATTCACCAACAGAGGGGTATTGCGTTTCCTCTTGTCGCGCCCAGGGTGGCTTCGTATACTATTCGCGCAGAAGGCGGTTCTTCTGCGTCAAGCAAGGAGGATTTGAGCATGTGGGCGAGATTCTTTTTCACGGCATTCATCTTTTCCGTCACCACGGTCCAGACCTGGGCCCAAACAACTCCAGCCGCACCTGGCCCGACGCCCGATCCCGCTTGGCGTCCAGCCGCGCTCGTCGCGGACAACGGAGTCGCTCCGACTGCTGCAACTACCTCTGCGCCGCTTTCCCCTGCCGCCCCCGCATTCACGACGCCTACAGTTCCTAATGCGGCACAGGGTGTCAACCCATTCCTTGCTCCGCCACCGGCCGTGGCGCGTCGTTCCTTGCGCGTGACGGCTGGCAGCGGCACCCTGCCGAACGAACAAGGGCAGGTATGGCGGGAATATGACATCAGCCCCTACACGGCCCGTGTGACCACCACCAAGCGGCCGGAGCAGGCGATCGTCGACTGGATTCTCCGCGAGACGGGCTATGAAATTTGGCACAACGAGCCACTAGGCATCCTCAGTGCCTCGCCACGGACCTTGCGCGTCTATCACACGCCGCAAATCCAGGCCGTCGTGGCCGATATCGTTGATCGCTTTGTCTCCAGCGAGGCCGAAACCCGCACCTTCAGTCTGCGCATCGTAACGATTGACAACCCCAACTGGCGCGTCACGGCCCACCGCACTCTGCGGCCTATTCCCACTCAGACACCGGGCGTCAGTGCTTGGCTTCTGCCGAAGGAAGACGCGGCGGTACTCTTGGGCTCGCTGCAACGCCGAAGCGACTATCGAGAACACAGTTCACCCCATCTGCTGGTGAATAACGGCCAAGCCACCGTGGTTTCTGCCCTCCGCGGACGGCCATTTATCCGCGACGTAAACCCGCGGTCCGGTGCATGGCAGGGGTACGATAATCTTCCTGGCCAGATCGACGAAGGGTTTTCACTGGAGTTCAATCCCTTGCTCTCCACCGACCGCCGCTCGATCGAAGCGATGATCAAATGTCAGATCGACCAAGTCGAGAAGCTCGTACCCGTAATGTTGGAAGTGCCCACGCAAACGTCTCCGCGGCAACGTGCCCGGGTCGAGGTGCCACAGATGAGCTACTTTCGCTTTGGCGAGCGATTTCGCTGGCCGACAGATCAGGTCTTGCTGCTTGGCCTGGGGATCGTTGCCTTGCCGGTCCCCGTCGACTCGACGCCCACTGTGGCCGGTCTGCCGCTGCCGTTTCCCACTTCACCACCCCGGGCCGATCTGTTGGTAATCATCGAGAGCAAAGGACCCGTGGCCGAAACGCCTGGCGCCGCCAGTGCCGCCATTCGCCCGTCAGTTACCGGTCAGTTGCCACGGCGGTGAACGGCAATTGAGATGGAGGATGGGCTTCCGGGCATATCCACTTGAGAAGTTTTGCCGCAAGCTGGATGGGGTCGATCATGTGAGGGGCATTCATGCCCCTTTTCCGCCGAACCCGGGAATGACCATAAATGGCCATGAAGACGCTTGGCCGGCCGAAAGATGTGGGTAACGACAGGGGCTGAAAGCCCGAGAGCCTTCCCATGGAAACGCCCTACCGCCCCACCGACATCCCCGGCGGCGGACCATAGGGCATATTCGGATTGCCCAAATCGACCAGCGGCGAACCGGGATAGCTCGGCATCGTCCACAATTCGTTCAGATTGCCCTGCAACTGGTTGACTTGCACCGCGCCGAGATCGATGCGCATTGAAAATTGCGAATCAGGACACTCCACGCGTATGGCCGTCGGAACGTACAGCTTGGTCTGCGGATCGCGACGATAATTCTCGACCACCGAGCGTGCCCGAAGTCGCCCTTGGGCGTCGTAGATTTGCTGCTCCATCACCCACGCGCTAACCGAGTCGATGATCGTGACCTTCATGTTCGGTCCCTCGGGCGTTTCTCGGAGGGTGCGGATTTGAATCCGATTGCCCTTGTCCGGATACGGGCCCTGGTGCGGCAGCGATGGGTCAAGCTCAAGCGTACCGAGGGCCTCGATCAGCCAGTTGGGATCGATGGGAATCATCTGCCGCACCTGGCTCGTGGGAAACTGATCGTGGCGGCAGAAGTAGACCGCTGACGGTTGGTTGCGCTTGATCCAGAACCAGAAGAGTTGATCGTTGCTGCCCAGGTCAACCTCCGTCCCCGTCAAGCCCGTGTCAGCCCTGAGGCGGAAGTTGCGTTGCCGTTGAAAGGCGATGTGGGCGCGCAGAGTCGGATAGCCTGCTCCACTGAGCGTGGCCGAATTGCTGAATAGGGCCTGGATTTGCGAATTATTTCGATTGACCGCCGCGATTACTTGCTCCAACCCCGCACCGGGTGGAAGGACCTGTGGCGGTGGTTCCTGGACCGTGTACAAGCTGCGCAGCCACGCACAACCACCCTGCGCGACGAGCGTCGCCAGTGCCAGCACCAACAGAAGATGTCGAGATGTGCTAACGTGCATCGAAATGTATGCATCACGCGGAGGTGTGGG
>JANXQG010000442.1 GCA_025356915.1 Planctomycetota bacterium
CAACGTTGGCAGCAGAGGCAGCAGCGTCGGCAGCAGCGTCGGCAGCGTCGGCAGCCTCCTTGACCTCCTCGATGGTAGCCTCTCCACGACACCAGGCCTCCGCGGTCTCGATGGCCCTTAGGGGACGGTCTTCACCGGCCAGTATGTACTGCAGAGCCTCCCTGGCGCAGAGGCAAGCGGCCTGGACCAGAAGCTTAGGGTCCACCCCGATCTTGGCTGCATACCAGAGAAGCCAGTCACCACGGGGGCATGCCTTCCAGGCTTCCTGGATGGACGTGTAGTCGTAGTCACGGGCCCACTCGGTGGCCGCAGGGCATGCATCGAGGGAACGGAGGTGATTTTGGATTTCAGTGTTCATAGAGCAACCATAATACTGGTAGCGGGTCTTGTCAACCCCACAGGAGGTAGGATCTGTCGACTCAGATCGGCCATGCGGGCCAGCGACGGGATGGTCTAGCTTTCACGCCGCTCTCAGGCAAATGTTCATGCAACCCACAGTAGTTCCTTGCTGTGGTGGTTGTTCGTGGCCTTCCGTCGGCTAGTGATCCTGGACCCCCACGGTACGAACGGTAACCACTCGGGCACCGCACCTGTCTTCGGGCACACAGCCTCGCAGACGATACGCTGCCCCCGCTGACCCCGTACCATGGCCGCTAGTGCCACGTAGTCCACCGGAGACTGCCTGTACTGATAGTTGTATTGGTAGGGAGGGTCCACGAACCACGTGGCCTCCTGCGGCTCCTGGAGGGCCAGGACCCCATTGTCGCGGACCTTCCAATGGCCGATGGCCCCGAACTCACTGGCCACGCGGGCCCTGGTGTTGGCTGTCCATTGACCTGGCTTGTTGCCCCAGGGGCTGATGGTCCAACAATTGCCGACGTTGTTGGTGCGCTGCCAGGATTTCAGCAATAGTTGCTGACCCTCTGAGAGGCCCAAGGTACGGATATCGGTGCCCTCCAGTACACCCAATGGAATCTCGCGAATCTGGGCCTCGGTTGCGCCACTGATCAGCCAACACCAAAGGGCGTAGATGTGTGGGTCGCTCTCACAGATCAACACCTGGTGTTCGGCATGCCGGAGCGAATAACCGGCGCCACCCGCGAAGGGCTCGACGATTTGGTCGTAGGTCGGTGCTGGCAGCTTCTTTGCTGAGAGCCACTTGCTGCCGAACCACTTGAAGAGTGGACCCGTTACGCTCACTTGACTTTCCGCTTTTTCTTGCCGTCAAATGATTCAATGTGCAGACGCGGCCCGATCGCTCGCAAGTGAGTGATCTCGTCCATGGGATGAACGATCGTTCCGTGGTGTGCGGTGGCCACGATCGCGAACTCGTAGCTTTTGTGTCTCCACAATACCACGAATGCGCTATCGAAGAGGAAAACGCTGCCGTCAAGATGGATGACTAGCACACTTCCATTGAAACGCGTGTCTTCACCCGTGGAGCGGATCTGATTATCAAGTTCGATGGCCTTCTCCTTGGCCATAAAGTGCGCGGCTTTGAACGCACGGATGCCTAGGAGGTTGACGTCATCGCGCGGCATCAGCTACCACCCAAGAAGTGCACGGCGACCAAGATGACCCCAAAGAGCAGGACCATCAGGGTCAACACGGTCAGGAAGCCTACTGCGATCTCGTGCATCACGTGTCCTTCAGGCAGTTCCCCATCTCGATGAGGTCGTCGTTGTACCTGCCGTTACGCTCCGCTACCTCCGGGAACTCCTGTACCTGCGGGGCGCGGACCTTGTACTTCGTCTCGCCGGACTTCTCGTCGACCTCCCCGGTGCAACGGGTCAGGAGATGGTCGACGACCGCGATGCGCTGCTTGGGGTTCAGCTCATTCCATTCGGGTAGGCTGATCGTCATGATGAAGTCGGGCTCCTTGTCGTCCTCGAAGAGGTGGCCACCGAGGTGCTTCTCCATCGGGGTAGCCTTCTTGACCGACCCCGGTACGCTGCGCCCGCCGGACTTCTGAGGCTTGTTGCGACACAAATAAATGATGTTGGCTTCTACCAACTCGTCGTGGAACTCGCGGATCAACGGTTCAGCCCGCAAGCGTGCTTCATCGAAATCGCTGATGAGGAGAGGCTCAGCCTGCGGGCGCTGCTTCTTGTCGGTCATGACGGGGGACTGGTTGTGTTTCATGATGCTTCCTATTTACGGTCTGTGTTGATGATCGCGTCGATTTCTTTGTACACTCGGTACTCCTGCAGTCTCGGCGTACCGAGCCCTTAGTATCACTTCATACGCCAGCGGCCCGCATGGTCTCGGCGCACCGCTTGCTCTTGCTGGTCAGCCCACTGGCGTTCGGTGGTACATCGCACTCCGATTGGGCGTAGATGTATTGCTGGATCTCGCTGCTTGCTAGAGAGATGGGCCACTCCGCAAAGGGACGGCTCTGCGCAACGATGCTACACTTGGCTGGCGGTTGGAAGTTCGGGACTTCTCCGTCCAAAGCGTGCTCGTTCATGTAGGTTGCAGCAGCCTCTTCCCCCTTTTCACTGAAGACCCAGCCAGCATGCTTGAGATGCTTCGGCAACATCTTGCGCGAACCAAGCACTTTCTCTCGGAACGCCTGAAACGGTGTCTTCTCCTTAGGTGTCTTTTTCACAGCATCTCCAAATTCCGGATGTACCGGCAGAATTCCTTGTTGTGTAGGGCGCAGTCAGCCTCCGCTTGAACGTAGGTCAGCCACCAATGGCGTTCTTCCCTACGTCGGTGGAGAGTGAACGCGAGTACAACAAGGAAAAGCCCCAGACTTACGAGTGTGAGAGCAATAGCCATCAGGTTCCGTTCGGCTTCGGCCGTTTGGCGTACATGATCCCACAAGTTTCGCACGCCCAGCGGGCTACGCTGCGTGGTTGTGGTGGGCCCCCTAACACAAAGTCCCCAGAGTACATGAAGTGGGGACGGGCGACGCCGCCACATACCCGGCACGTACCTGTAGCTTCGTTCTCCGCGACCTTCTCCGCGACAGTGCCGCGGATGTGGCTGCCACCGAATGGATTAGCCGACATCAGGTCTATAATTGGGCCAAAGAGCCGTTCGGCAATGATGTCACCCAGTGGTGGGGGAGACGGTACATCCTTGAGCTTCCGTCGTGGCATCTTGGGTTCCACGATGTCCACGTTCCCGAAGGTCATCCCGTGCGGTTGTGCGTCGACCAGGGCACGTGTACAACTGTTGCAACGTTCCTTGCCATCACACATCGGCTTTGCCCATCCCAGCACTGGTTGTCACGAGATCCCAGACGACAGTTTCCAGTGTGCTCTCCCCCCGGTTGATTACAAAACGCGCTTTTATGCCGGCATCATCCAAGGCGTTGTTGACCTTTTCGATGATGTCGGACTCCGTGTCGTCATACTCGATTCGTAGCTTCGTCATGGTGTCCCCAGGTTCCTAATGTACCGGCAGAATTCCTTGTTGTGCAGGGCGAAGTCACGGCGGTCCTGTATGTGCCGGATGATGCGGTCGCCTGGCCAACCATACAGCTTGTAGAGCGCCAACGCAACCACCAAGCCGGATCGGTTGAACCCACCCAGGCAGGTCACCAGGACGTTCTGTTCGTCCTGGATGGCTTCCACGACCTTCTCGGCCGCCGCGTGG
>JANXQG010000471.1 GCA_025356915.1 Planctomycetota bacterium
ACTCAATTTCACTATTTGATCTGCCGAATCGACTTGATCGCGACCGTTTCCACCGGCAAACCCACGAATTTATCGGTGTCGTGAACCGGTGCCTTTGCAATTCGATCGATAACCTCCATGCCTTCGGTCACCTCCCCAAAGACACAGTAGCCATAGCCATTGGGGGAGCGCGATTTGAAATTGAGTGCGTCGTTGTCGGCGACATTGATGAAGAACTGACAAGTTGCGCTATCTTCGTCGTTTGCTCGCCGGGCCATGGCGAGCGCGCCACGACAGTTCTTCAAACCGTTGTGGGCCTCGTTTCGAATGGGCGTTAGCGCGGCCTTCTCCTTGAGGTCGGCCGTGTAACCGCCCCCTAACACGATCTGGAGCGACCCCTTGAGCACCTGGTGGAAAATCGTCAGGTCATAATGCCCGCGGGCCACATAGTTACGGAAGTTATATACGGTCATAGGAGCTTTCTCGGCGTCCAACCGCACGGTGAACTTACCCTGGCTCGTTTCAAACTCGTAAATCGGGTGTTGCGGATCCTGGTCGGACTTCACCAGCGGTGCTTCGGTCGCGGCCGCAGTACGAGTTTCGGTTTTCTCACCGCCAGGCCCGGTAACCGCCGTCGTGGGCTGGGTCGAATCGCCACCTTTCTGGCAACCGGCTAAAGCCAAAACGGGGATCAAAACAAACAACGCTAGAATCGATTTTCGTGAGAGTTGCACTACTTTGCCTCCATGCTGACCAAAACTTCCTGGATTAACGCATCATCCTCACAATGGGCGTTCGCCGCAAGGGCGATTACAACGATTTCTTTCAACCAACCGCCAGAATATCAAGTAGGTCAGGCTTTCCAGCCTGACGTTGCCCGGGTCACTGTCAGGCTGGAAAGCCTGACCTACAGCAGTTTTGACATCTTGGCGGGTGGTTGATTTCTCTACTCGTCAGGGTATGTTACAATCCCTAGTTGGAATAGATTTCAGGGATTCCAAGCGGAACCTCCTGGTGTTCAGAAACGATGCGCCACCCGTTGGGTGGTGTTTTATCAATATCGATTATAACGATGACGATTCGTTGGTATCGGCTTGCCGTCCTCGCTTTATGGCTAGCAGCCATGAGTTGGCTGGCAATCCGTAAAATTATGCCCCCCTTTTTCTCAGGGGAACCACCTACCTATGAATCGGCAGATGTCGACAATCGCAACCCTCCCGTGGCATGGTGTCTCTATTTGAATGAGCACCGCTTGGGCTGGGCGTTGAGTGAAATCTGCCAGCAGTCCACCGATACCACTGAGATCCACAGCCTTGTTCATTTTGACCATCTTCCCATGGAGGAACTTCTTCCGGTTTATCTGCGCGCCATGGCCCGCGCCAGCACCGACGCCGCCGGAAGCGTGGAAATGGAAGTAGAGAGTAATCTAATCACGAATTCAGCTCTCAACCAACTGATCTCCTTCTATTCGAAGTTTCGTCCCAAGAGCGGACAGAGCCTAGTAAAAATCGAAGGTAACGTGGAGGGAGACAAGCTGAAGCTTAGCGTCCGCGTTGGCAATTACGACAATCCGAACATCGAACTGCCAATGCCTGATAGCAAGATTCGCGACAGTTTCGCACCCGAAATGGAACTGCGCGGCCTGCACCTGGGCCAGTCTTGGACAATCGTTTCCTACAGCCCGCTGGCCCTGCCAAGCCATCCCATGGACATGATTCAAGGACGACCGCCGACCGAAGTTCTTTTCGCCAGGGTGGAAGAAGAGGCTCGGATGATCTGGAATGGACAGTTGGAACCGATGTGGGTGGTTGTCTACCGCACCGACACCCGCGAAGGTCCCGGCAGTGACAAAAACATCCGCAATCGACTCTGGGTCCGTCGCGCTGGTACCGTCATACGGCAGGAAGTTCTCCTGGGCGATCACAGCCTGTTGTTCACTCGGATGCCCGAGAGGGATGCAACCAAGTTGCGAGACGCACATCAGGAATTTCAGAGGCACCAACCCGCAGCGCAACCATGATCGAATTTGACCTAGTAATTCGTCGATACGGCCGGACCGTGGCAGTGAACGGTCTGTCTCTGACCATTCCGCAGGGCGAGCTTTTTGCCCTGCTAGGCCCAAACGGTGCCGGCAAGACCACGGCGATCCGCATGTTGGTCGGGCTGCTACAGCCCGATTCGGGCCAGGTGCGGGTGTGCGGCATCGACAGTTCGCGCAAGCCGCGCGAGGCCAGTCGTCTCATGGGCTACGTGCCTGACGAGCAATACCTTTACGAGAAGCTTTCCGGCCGCGAAATTCTAGAATTCGCCGGAGAGATGCACGGTATGGACAGGACCACGACCCGCGAACACATCGCCCGCGAGGTAGAACGCTTTGAACTCGCCAACTTCATCGACAACCTCACTGAAACCTACTCGCATGGCATGCGGCAGCGGCTTGTGTTCGCCATCGCCTTGCTGCACGACCCGAAGGTGCTGGTGGTCGACGAGCCAATGGTGGGGCTTGATCCCCGCAGCGCCCGCGTGGTCAAGGATCTACTGCGGGCCGAGGCTGCGGCCGGCAAGACCGTACTCATGTCGACGCACACTCTTGCCCTGGCCGAGGAGATCGCCGACCGCATCGGCATCCTGAACCATGGGCAGTTGGACTTTCTCGGCACGCTGACCGAGTTGCGGAAGGAACTTTCCTCACCGCACCAAGCGTTGGAACATCTGTTCCTCGAGCTGACCAACGGGCATCCGTTGCCAGCCGCGGAGAAACTCTCCTCATGACGACGGCAGCCCCCCTTCCCCCTGTTGGCTTACCTTCGCCGGAAGCCGAATCGCGAGGATTCCTACGTCTGGAGTGGCGGATTTTGCGGACGCAACTCGCCCAGGGATTTGCTAAATCCCGTCTGCGGTACGCGCTGGTCATCGTCCTAAGCATCCTGTTGTGGTTCGGCCTGTACTACCTGGTACTGGAGGGTTTCCATTTCATGAAGGGAACGCTTCCGCAGCGGATTCACGAGCAGATTGTGCAGGCCATTTTCAACATGTTTTTCTTCGCCCTGTTTCTGATGCTGATTTTCTCATCGGGCGTGATCCTCTATGGCTCGCTGTTCCGCGGCGGCGAGGTCACCTATCTACTCACCATGCCGATTCGCGAAGAGCGGATTTTCCAGCATAAATTCCAGCGCGCTGTCATGCTCAGCAGTTGGGGCTTCGTACTTCTGGGCAGCCCGATGCTGGTGGCCTACGGCGTGGTGGCCCATGCCCCGTGGTACTACCATGCCATGATGCTGCCGATGTTGGTCGCCTTCGTCTTTATTCCGGCGGGGATCGGCGCAATCCTGCTCTTGGTGATTATGCACTTTTTTCCCCGAAAGAGGATCCACCTATTCACATTGACCATCGTGTTGGTGATTGGGGTGACGGTCTGGTGCTTCTGGTCGCTTTTCTCGCGCCCGGAAACCGACCTGTTCACTCCCCGTTGGTTCCAGGAAATGCTCCGCCGCCTCCAATTGGCCCAGGAGAAGCCGCTGCCCAACTGGTGGCTTAGCTCGGGCTTGCTGGAAGCGGCCAGCAACGCTTGGTCGGAAGGCGCGATGTTTTTGGTACTCTTGATCGCTAACGCTCTCTTCTTCCGCGAGCTGGCCGGAATGTTCGCCGCGAGAATCTACCGCAAGGCCTACTGGGAGGTCGCTGGCCTTGGTTCGCCGCCGATCCGGGTACAGGTGGGCTGGTTCGACCGCGCGCTGAACCGCTGCCTTGGATTTCTCTCGCCCCCCGTGCGGCTAATCCTGGTGAAAGATGTGCGGTTGTTCCGCCGCGATCCGTTACAGTGGTCCCAATTCCTGATCCTAATCTGTCTGCTGTTGATGTACTTCACGAACGTACACCCTGTCAGTTCTGCGATTCGCGTTTCCCAGTGGGTAAATATCGTCAGCTTCATGAATCTTTCGGTCGTGGGCCTGCTCATGTCGACCTTCACGACGCGGTTCGTCTTCCCTCTAGTCAGCCTCGAAGGTCGCCACTTTTGGCTTCTCGGCCTGCTGCCGCTGAAACGAGATTCCATCCTGTGGGCTAAGTTTCTCTTTTCGCTCGGCTGCCTCCTAGTCCCATGCGGCCTGCTGATCCTGCTCAGCGACTGGCGGCTTGGGATCCCGCCCATGCTGATCGTGCAGCACCAAGGGACTTCGTTGCTTTTGTGCCTGGGCCTCTCGGGCATCGGCGTCGGACTGGGAGCCAGGCTGCCCGTGATTACCGAGCAATCGCCTTCACGAATCGCAGCCGGCTTCGGTGGGACGCTCAATCTGGTAATCAGCACACTATTTATCGTGCTGATCTTGGTGCTGACGACCTTGCCGTGTCACGTCTATCTTGCTCGGCAGATGGAACCCGTGTTCGCGTTCAGCGGCGAGGCCGCACCTTTCATCCTCTTCTGGCTCATCGTCGGCTCACTCGCCAGTATCATTGTCAGCGTGCTGGCCGCGCTTTTGCCGATGTGGATTGGCATTCGCACGTTTCGTCGGCAGGAGTTTCATTAACCAAGAAAAAAATAACCGTCGCGGTGGTCTAAACCGCGACGGGTTAATTTGTATCGGCGTAATAAATGTTAATAACGCGAGCTTTTGCGTCCCCGACAAGATGTTCTTTGGATCAAAGTCCTTGACTCCGAACCCTCCGAGATCCCGTCAGGCAATCGCAAAAACCTGCGTAGCTGGACGAAGACTAAACAAGCTCTTTCTTTGCACCAATCAGCGTCCGAAGACGCTCGGCCAAGAGAGCCGCATCAAACGGCTTCTTGAACGTCTCATTGATGCTCGAACGATCGAAGCTCGTCGAGCTGCCGTCATCGGGCAGCAAGGCGATCAAAATCACGTCGGCAAACTCCGAGTTGCGGCGCAGATTTTGACAAATCTGCAACGCTTCGGTGCGGCCGATCGAGAAATCGACGATGATACAGTCCGGATGGAAACTCTCGGCCTGGATACCAGCGTCAAAACCGCTGGCAGCCACGGCAACCTTGAACGAGCGTTCCAGCGGAAGCTCCCGCTTCACGTTCTCGACAAGCACCTGGTCCTGTGCTACAATGAGCACCTTGGCCTTGGCTTCGTCTTCGAGATCTCCCAAAGGCATGCCATGCTCTTTGAGGAACTTAATTAAGTATTCTCGAGGAATTCGCCGGTCTTGCGATCCTGGAATACGGTAACCACGTAGCCGTCCCGAGTCGAACCACTTGCTGACGGTGCGCGGTGCCACCTTACAAATTTTAGCGACCTGTCCTGTTGTGAAGACCTTCATTGCAGGCTCTCCGAAATCTCTCACGTTGGTTTGGGTTGTGTCTCGCCTTCGACCCCTCTGTCTCGGCAAGACGCTATTGCCCCTGGGTTGCGGTATTTCCCTCGTATATCGCTCCATCGAACCAACCGGAAAATCCGGTCGGTGGAATCGCAATCCTCTGGGTCGGGGCTATCCGTAATTCGCTACTCGTGGCTATGGTTCAGCTCCCTCTGATCCGCGCCGTACTTACTACATCGGCAACCTTGTATTCGGAAGTCAGAGAAAATCCGTAAAATAGGGAATGCATGGTTTGCTCACCCCATTACGAATTACTCTGCTGCCATCTACAATCGTCTGGCGAACTACAACAGGCAAGAGAGATACCAGCGAGCGAAGCGCCATGGAGAGTCTATCACGGCGAGTCGTCAAGGCGTGGCCTTCAAGGCAGGTTCCCCCCTGCAATAGCCCATTCCACCTTTCGTGAGCATCGAGAAGATGCTTCGTCAGTAGAACAAGCCATCCGTTGAATAGATTCGCCTCGAACCGGGGTTGGACTTTAGACTCTTTCTCCGGATGTAGCGAGGAAAGCGGTTATGCCGCGGAAAACGGCCATGGCGAAGGTGGCGGTTAAGCCACGCTACTTTCATCCAAGTGCCGGTTTGTGTTATCATTGTAGTAATTCATTTTATTCCCCTCGATCAGGGAGATTCCTGTTGCTACTCGGTCCCGTTTTTACTCGTGAAGTCGTGATTGCCCCACGACGCACGCGGATCTACATCGCACGCAGCGCCTATGCGGCGGCCCTGTTGCTTTTGATCTGTACGGCCTGGCTGGTACTCACCGGCACGCAAATTGTCCGCGACGTGGGTGACTTGGCGCAATTTGCCGGTCTAGTCTTTCAGATTCTCGCCCCGTTGCAATTGGCCATGGCCGTATTCTTCTCCGCCATGCTGGCCGCTAGTGCCGTCGCTCAGGAAAAAGATCGGCGGACCTTTGTCCTACTGCTGTTGACGAACCTTTCAAATCAGGAACTTGTGCTGGGAAAACTCCTGGCCAGCTTGTTGCAAGTACTGGTGATGTTCGCTGCCGGGTTGCCGGTCTTCATGCTGTTATCGCTGCTGGGCGGAATTTCCGTTGGACAGATCGTTCGCACGGCGGCGGTCACGGCGGCAAGTATTATTGTCTGCGGCAGCCTCGGCTCGACGCTGGCACTATGGCGGGAAAAGACCTTTCAGGCTCTGGCCCTGTTCGTGCTGATCCTCGTCCTCTGGCTGGCCTTGGGCGAGATGCTCGCAGCCGGTGCCATGGGACACGCGCCTGCCGGTCTGCCCGCCCACGTCTGGGCGACGGCCGTCAGCCCCTGGCAGGCGATTCTGGCGGCCTCGCGGCCCTACACGCAGTCGATTCCTGGCTTGGAATGGATCGGCTCACCGATCTATCTGTATCTGCTCGTGGCAGCGGCCCTGGCCCTGCTGCTCAACGGGCTGGCCGTGGTCCGGGTGAGGGCATGGAATGCCTCGGACCAGGATGAACCGATACACAAGGCGGAAGAAGCGGGGAGCGGGGAGCAGGGAGCGGGGAGCG
>JANXQG010000492.1 GCA_025356915.1 Planctomycetota bacterium
TAGCCGCGGGCTTCAAAGATTAGCCGCCCGGCAGGGCCGTCGAGATACTCTTGAACGGCCGTCGCTGCACCTTTGTGCCGGACGAGGGCGTAACGGACCTCCGGCCGATCGTGGATAGAGCGGAAGGAGTTCAAAGTCTCGCATATACAGGGGACGCTCCGCGATCCCAACTCCGGCAGAAACGGCATCGCTTGGTAGTCGGTTGCCATCACGGCGGGGCCGCCATGCGATTCAAAGTAGGCGTAGAGACGCTGGTTCAATTCCGGAATCCCGACCATGCGTTGCTGCCGAGATTGGCATTCTCGGAGCGTCGTGTCGCTCACGCAGAGACAAGCAGCTACAACGGCCAGTGCCACTAGCCCGGCGAAGTGGCCGACTCGCAGCCAGCGCAGTGGGCCACCGGCGCGCACAGAAACAACTTCAGCAATTGCCTTGTTGGGTGTAAAAACCGTGCAGCTTGCTTTTTTCCAAGGCCCAAGCCACTCCGCTGCGCGCAGCAATCCCGTGCCCGCAGCGGCACCGGCGAAGGGGAGAATCGAGGCCAAGTTCCGCAGATCGTAGGAGAACGCGGCAGCCCATATCAGCCCCAGCGGTACGACCACAAGCCCCATAAGCCATCGCTGCACCGGATCGCGAAGTGCGACGCCGATGGCAAGAAGCAAGAATACTGCACCCACGGGCGTGATTGCCTCGGTAACCATGCTCTCGGCGTGGAACATTCGTTGCGGCAGGCTTCTTCCCTCGTGGAAATCGTCCACCAACAGGGCCGTATTGTTGCGGTCCCTGGCGGCTTGGAATTCAGCAAACTTGTAGAGGTACCAAGGTGTGACGAGTATGCCCAGCAACAAAGCAACACGCAGAAGCGTGCCGGCGTGCCGGCGCAGATCGCCCTGTTGGCCGCTCCGCAAGACGAGCAGCCACACCAGAAGCGGATAGACGGCCGCGATATACAGGCCGGTTTGTTTGGTCAGTGCCGCCCCGGCGGCCAGTACCGCACCGACCATTACGTAGCGTTGCCGCATTTCCGCTCCTTCCGCATGTCGCGCCAGAAGCAAGGTGTAAACAGCAGCGAAAGAGAAAAATGCCAGCGGCATGTCGGCGTAGCCGCTGCTAATCATACGGAACCGCAGCACGGCCACCAGGAGCCAATAGGTTATGAACACGCCCGGCACATAGCCAAAAGTGCCCGTCGTCCGCGCCGCATCGAACATCGCCAGCAAGAGCATCAGGCAAAAGAGAAACTGAAATGCCTTGGCAAAAATCCAGACTTCGCTCGTCTGCATGAAGACATAAGTGAGCGAGATGCTTGTCGGTAGAAGTTGCGGATAGAGGCTCGTGGCCGACGGCAAGCGATTTGCGGCCCAGTCGATCGCCCAGCGGTTCCAGGAGACGACGGCGTCCCACTGCTGGAATATCTGGCCAATCTGAGCTATACCCGAGAGAGCAAATCCCGCGATGACGACCAGCGCGGCGGCCAACAGCATTCGCGGCAACGGCGAGTACCGGAGTTCACCGCTGAAGTCGCCAAATCGAAACCGGCATGCATCGATCGCGTTGGCCCGCAATAATCCGCGATGGATCCAGAGAAAGGTGGCCGTTTCCGCTGCAAAAACCAAATATATGATGATTGGCTGGTAAATTCCCATCACGACGAGGCCCGCTACCATGGCGTGATTCGCGACGAGGCTCAACGCGAAGGCAAGGATGAGCATCGCCAGGACTCCCCCGCGAAGCCGCAAGATCCGGGCGAGCAGATAGCCCGGCAGGAAGACGATTTGTAGGATCGAGAGGAGACCCAGCAGTGCCATTAGCGTTCACGCCCCAAAAAGGGTCTGCTATTGATCGGCTTCGCCTCACTTCGATAGAAGCGGCAGGTTGTAAAAATAGGCAATTTTCATGTTTGAGTCAAGTTCAAGTTGATTCTCGTGCTAGCCAGCGTTTATACTGCACGTTTGCATTGGCGTTGTCCTGAAAAGAACTGCGGATTTTTCGTTCATGCCTGCGTTTTCTCCGCGAGTCGTGGCAATCCTCCCGCGGCTCTGCCCTTCAACATGGATTAACATTGTCAAGCCGCTGGTCGCTTTGCACGAGGCTGGCCGAGTACGGGCATGGGTAACGCTGGAAAGCATGGCCACGCCGCTCGATGTCAACGAGGCCGATCTCGTCGTTTTTTGCCGCAACGTCCGACCCGATCGCGCCGAATTGCTCCGCACCGCGATAGCCATGGGCGTGCCGGTACTCTATGACCTGGACGACAACTTCTTCGAGCTTCCGCCTGATTCCGCCAGCGGCCGGGCCTTTGCCCAACCCGATCAGTTGGCCATGCTGACCGAGTATCTCACCGCCGCAAGCCTGGTGAGAGTCTATTCGCGACCGCTGCTCACACGCGCCCGCCTGCTGAATTCCCATGTGGAAATGGTTACCAGCGCGGTCGATCTTCATCAGGTGCGGCAGCCCGCAAAGTCATCCGGCGGCCCCGTAAAACTGATTTATGCGACCAGCCGGCTTGACGATTCCTTGGGGCAGATATTCCTTCCGGCTCTACGGCGGTTGATGGACGAGGAAGGACCGCGGGTCGAGGCGCACTTTTGGGGACCGCGACCGCCAGCCGAACTGCCTGCGGTGCGGCATCACGGCGTGGTGCATGACTACGATCGTTTTCTCCGCCGCTTCTCGGCCGCTGGGTTTGATATCGGTCTGGCCCCGCTGGCCGACGACGTCTTTCATCGTTCAAAAACGAACACCAAGTTTCGCGAGTATGGGGCGTGCGGTATCGCGGGCATCTATTCTGACGTCGAAGTCTACTCCGATTGCGTACGACATGGCGAGACAGGTCTCTTGGTCGCCAACGATGCCGATGCATGGTATCGTGCTCTGCGACAACTCGTTGACGACGCTAATTTGCGGAAAAAGATTCAGCAGCAAGCCCGGGCGGAAATCGAGGAGTATTACTCGCAAGAGACATTTGAAGCCGTCTTTCTACGTCAAATCGAGCAACTCGTGGGGAGCGTCCAGCCGCAACGAACCATCGAGATTCACGCAGTTGACGGCCAGCCGCAGAAGCCGCGAATTGTGCGCCTTGTCGGGTTGATTCCGCAAGTGATAGGATATCTGCGCCGCAATGGCTGGGCGCGTTATTGGAACGCGCTCTGCTGGATAGGCTCCAGCGGCTGGAGCATGGTCCGCTTGCAGTGGCGGTTACGAGAAAGCCAATCTGGTCGTCAAAAGCAAGCAAATAAAAAAACCTATCCGAAAACCAGTTGATTGTGCTAGCAGTTGCTAGGATCGCGAGGGTTCTCGGATAGGCTCGCACGACGCCTGCGGGGAAGGGGAGAATTGCGGGCAGCCGTGCTGACGAATTACTTGGCGTCGTTCTTATGCTTGTCGTGCTTGCCATCGTGCTGTGGCCGAGAAGCCGCCTTGAACTCCTCCAGCGACACAGAGCCATCACCGTCTTTGTCCATGGCCTTGAACCGCTTCGCGGAACCCTCTAGGGCCTTGGCCAACTTGGCCTCGTCCGTGACATGCTTCTTGACCGGTGCCTGGAACTCCTCCAGCGACAGCTTACCGTCGCCATTGGTGTCCAGCATCTTGAAATAATCCTCGGGGGTCTTCTTCTCGCCCTTGGCCGCAACCTTGGACTTGTCACACTTCTTGCCATCGCACTTGTCCGCCGCATAAGCAAAGCTGCTCAAACCGGCAACCACAACAAAAGTCAACAAAACTCGCAACATAAACATGCTCCTATAGGGGTGTGCAAAACATCGCTCGGCGTAGTTCGTGGCCATGTATGGCCAGGGCCGAACCGGCCGTCAGATGATTAAACCCGGCCCAACGGAAAAAGTTCCGCGCCGTAGGGTAGGTTTTCAACCTTAGGACCGGCGAATCAATAACTGTACT
>JANXQG010000495.1 GCA_025356915.1 Planctomycetota bacterium
GCTCAATTAACCGAGGACAAAGTGATGTACGACGCACGCGAAAAAGCGATTCGAGACCAACAATGGGCCATGAACGCCTCCCATCGTGAGGGTGTGCGTGAAGGCGAGATCAAAGGCAAGATCGAAGGCAAGATCGAAGGCGAGATCAAATTGATCCGAACGCTTCAGACAATACTCTGTACGTCTGTCAGCGAGGAACAGGAGCTGCGAGCATTGGATCTTGCCCAGCTTGAATCGCTGACCAACAATCTGCAAAACCAACTGCGCAATCGAACGTCTTCGTAGAAAAGTGGGGTGGGCCGGGCGCAGCGAGTCCCACCAAAAGCGGGCCGAAACACCGTTGTGGGTCTGCGTCCGCTACGCGGTCTGGTATTCTATTCCCTTGATATCGTCTAGCGAAACCTTTCTGCCAATGCTATGGTAAGATTAAACTAGGTAGGTTGAATTTTCGGTCCTGCGGACGGAGTTTTGGCATGAATATCTTGTTGGCCACGAGCGAAGCGGTTCCGTTTGCGAAAACGGGTGGATTGGCGGATGTCAGCGGTGCTTTGCCCATCGAGTTGGCACGGTTGGGCCACCAGGTCGCCGTAATTATGCCCGCTTATCGGCAAACCCAGTTTTGCGGCCAGAAGATCGAGCGTTTGGGCCTCGATTTCATCGTGCCGATCGGCAGCAAGATGGTCAGCGGGCACTTGTCGCGGAGCATCATGCCTGGCAGCAAGGTTCCGGTCTATCTTGTTCATCAAGATCAGTATTTCGATCGCGATCAGCTCTATGGTTCCGACGGCAAGGATTATATCGATAATTGCGAACGATTCGTTTTTTTCTCTCTCGCCGTCCTTGAGGCCATTCGTCTGCTGGACCTGCCTGTCGACGTGTTGCACGCCAACGACTGGCAGACCGGACTGGTGCCGGCTTACCTGAAGATCGTCCATGCCGGCAATCCGCGGTACCAGAAGATTGCCTCGGTGTTTGGCGTCCATAACATGGCCTATCAGGGGCAGTTTTGGCATTGGGATATGTTGTTGACCGGACTGGACTGGAAGTATTTCAACTGGCACCAGATGGAATTCCACGGGAAGCTCAATCTACTCAAGACGGGGCTGGTCTTTGCCGACTCGATCGTCACGGTTAGCCCGCGGTATGCGCAAGAGATCCAGGCCAGTCCCCTGGGTTGCGGTCTGGAGGGCGTATTGCAGTATCGCCGCGAGGTATTATCAGGCATTCTCAATGGCATCGACGAAACCGATTGGAATCCGGCCAAAGACCGGCATTTGCCGGCAAAGTTTGATGCGACGACCGTCAGCCTTGGCAAGGCGGCGTGCAAAGCGGCATTGCAGAAGGAACTCGGTTTGCCACAGGTTGCCGGCGCGCCGCTTGTCTCCGCGGTAGGGCGGTTGGACGATCAAAAAGGATTTGACCTGATTGCCGAAGTCATCCAGCGTTGGGTGCAAACCAGCGATGTGCAATGGGTTATCCTGGGCACCGGACAGCCGAAATACCACAAGTTATTCGAGGGCCTGGCCCAGCGATTTCCGGACAAGATTGCCGCGCGGCTGGAGTTTTCCAACCCCTTGGCACACCGTATCGAGGCGGGTAGCGATATCTTCCTCATGCCCAGTCGCTTCGAGCCGTGCGGATTGAACCAGATGTATAGCCTGAAGTACGGTACGCTGCCGATCGTCCGCGAGACGGGCGGTCTGGCCGACACGATTGTTGGTTATGGCAGCCCGCTGGCCAAATCCGCACCGGCCAATGGTTTCAGTTTTCAAGAGTGCAGTCCCTTGGCGTTGAGTGAAACCCTACGCCGCGCATGCGACCTGTTTCGCTTGAATTCGGAACAGTGGAAGAAGCTGGTCGATACCGGCATGCGACAGGATTGGTCGTGGGGACGAAGCGCGAAGAAGTATGTTGATCTGTATTTGAAAGCATTGACACGCGCAGGAATGACGAAACCCGACAATCCCGTGCATGAGGGCGCGATGAAAGTCACCCCACCGCTTGCGGTCTAACGATACAAAGCAACTACAAGCCGAGAATTTTCGCAGTCACCAGCCACTGAAGTTCCCCGTGGCCAAATTCAGGCGATTGAGGAAATCTCGTGGCGGCGACCGCCCCTTTCTTCAAATCTAGCCAGCCATTCTCTAAACCGATCAGCGAGGCCACCAGGTGGCCGACGTCCGGGGCGTGGCCGACCCAGGCGACCTGCTCCAGGCCGGAGCCTTGTTCTTCAGTCCATGCCAGCAGACGCTTTGGATCGCCGCCGGGGAGCAACTCCTTCCGTTGGACGACCTTCGTCTTCTTGCCAATGGCCTCAGCAAGGATCTCGGCCGTTTGCACGCACCGCAACATGGGGCTGGTGACAACCAACTGCGGAGTCAGCCCGCGAGGGACCAGGGCCTCGACCATTCGGGTGAATCGCTTGCGGCCCTCGTCGGTCAGAGGCCGGAGTGAATCGTCCGGATAGGCCGGATCGCCGTGCTGGCCCGCCCAAGCATGACGGATGATGAACAGATTCATTTATTTTTTCCTCCACAGTATTCTATCCTCGATGTCAAGTATTTGCTGCGCAGCGGCGATGTCCGCCTTGAACCGCTTCGCATCGACCGGGTAGCCCGCCGTAGGCTGGAGATCCGCGACCTGTTGACGCCAGAAGTCATTCAAAGCATGCATGGCCAACTCGCGAAGATATTTTGAAGCCATTGAGGCCAGGGCGGTCGGCAGATGAGATTCCCCTTTGGCCTGAAAAGCGATCTCCACCCGCCGCTCGGCTGGCCCAAAGCGGTAGACGCTCTTCAATCGCCCTTCGCTCACAACCTCGATGAATCGATCGGCAAAACAGCTCATCAAGAGCTGTAGATAACGATCCCGCCCGCCGTGCTTGTCGCAGAGGATCGAGATCGGCTCGTTGCCCAGCAGCTCGATCATGCGGGCAACGAGTTGCAAGGTCCAATGCGAAAGAGCTGCACCCTTTGAATCGCTGCGT
>JANXQG010000498.1 GCA_025356915.1 Planctomycetota bacterium
GCTCAATTAACCGAGGACAAAGTGATGTACGACGCACGCGAAAAAGCGATTCGAGACCAACAATGGGCCATGAACGCCTCCCATCGTGAGGGTGTGCGTGAAGGCGAGATCAAAGGCAAGATCGAAGGCAAGATCGAAGGCAAGATCGAAGGCGAGATCAAATTGATCCGAACGCTTCAGGCAATACTCTGTATGCCTGTCAGTGAGGAACAGGAACTACGAGCATTGGACCTTGCCCAGCTTGAGTCGCTGACCAACAATCTGCAAAGACAATCGCGCAACCGAACGTCTTCGCAGGAATAGAAAATCGTAAGGCAATTTGCCCCGGAGGGGCGCGAGAGATAAGCCACCGCACTCCCGGTATCATGTTCGCGAAACAGATTTCCCCCCTTCACCACTCTCCGATTTTCTCTGTCAACCCCAACTTTGCATCGCCCTAGCCTAATCCCCATAACCCACCGCCACAATCGAAGCGGGCCACCAATTACGGTGGCCCGTTCTCATTTCTTGCGGCATGAAAAGAAAAGGTGCTTGTGAAATTCCGGGGAAATTCCAGATACTATGAAAGAGCCGGGGTCTCCAAAGCTAGATAGCTTTGCTTGATTCCCGGAGGTTGGTCGAACGATTTGCTGTAGGGTGGGACCAGCGAGCGGGCACCATATACTCATGGTCGCGAGTGCCGGCCCACCAATGGTTTTGCGTTCCACTCTGGCGGGCCGTCGCTCGCTACGCGATCTTGTCCCACCCTACGTCGGGTACCTCCGGGAATCACGCAAGGCTATTTAGATTCGTTTTTTCGGCTTCGCCGGCTCCGCCGCGAGGAGGTCGGCGAGCAAAGCATGCTCGGGTGCCCGAACCAGCGTCAGATTGGCTCCGCCCTCCACGATGCGCTCTGTTTCCAAGAGTTCAAACATGACTTCGGCCACTTCCGCATCGCGACTGATCTCCGCCATCGTTTTGCCGAAAATAGCCGGCCGTACGGCTGCCGCCTTGCCGAACTCGACCGCGGCCTGTCGCTCTGCGGTACTCGTGATAATACTTACCTGGTTCACTCCATCTTGCTTGATTGCGGCCGTGACCTGACGCAGACGGTTAACCACCTTGCTCTCGATCTGCCTGATCATCTCGGGATCGCGGAAGTGGACCTTGCGAATGTAGATCGACCCGAGTTGGTAGCCCCACTCATTCGATTTGGGCGTGACCTCCTCGCGCACCGTCCGGCTCATGGCATGGCGGTCAACCAGCATCTTCGCGAGCGGCAGATTGCTCAGGCATCGGACCGTGGAATTGCTTACATTGGCGGCCAGCGACCCGCGCGGACTAACATTCTTGAATAGGTAGGCCACCGGGTCGCAGATGAACATCTCATACCAGATTCCGATACCCATGGGCGCGCCTTCTTCGGAGTTTACCGCCTGGCTGCGGAGGTACTCCTGGTCCAGACGCATGTCCGTCACGTAGCAACACCCGATCCATGTGCTCGTTCAGATCGCGCAGGTTCTTGCGAAGGTCATTGATCGAGATGCCCTCGACCGAAACTATTTCCGCTGTCCCTTCCGCATCCTTCTTCCCCGGTGCCTCGAAGGTCGCGATCCTTTCTCGCAGCACCGAAACGAAATAGCCCATCACGTGCGCAATCGGATTGGCTACCCCAAAGAGGTAGGCATACAGGTTGCGTTCCGACACTTGAAACCGAATCTGGCCTGTCAGACCCGTGTTCAACTGGTCCTTGGTAACGGCTTCCAGCACGGTTCCGTTCCTGTTTGCCTCGGGCGATTCCGGGTCAAAGGCCATGTTGGCCGTCTTGGTTGCGATCGAGACCCCATGCACCTCCTCCCACGGCCATTTGAAGTAAGGGCCGCCCGGCATAATTACCCGGACTTGAGGGAAACGGTATCGCTCCTTCTCGTCATCTCGAAGTGATTCAGCAATCGGATCGTCCAACGTCGTCATGTTTCCAAGTCGCTGGGCACGACCGAAAACGGTCTTCACGGCCCGCTCGTTCTGATCCACCGCGTAAAACCCGGTCAAGACGCAGCGAACCAACACCCATGCCATGAATCCAATTCCCACTCCTATCACGATATTCATGGCAGCCTTCCGTGTGTTATTTCCGGTTTCGCCGGCTCCTTCTTCACTGGCGGCTTCGGCTTCTGCTGCTCGGTTGGCACGACGACCTTGAGGTTGGCCGTGTACTTCTCGATCAGATTCAAGAGCTTCGTCCGCTGCGGATGATCGGGTTCGATGTCCAACACCATCCGCCACTGCTCGATGGCCTTGTCCAGCTTGCGAACTTCTTCATGGGCATTACCCAACTTCAGATGCAGCGAAGCAGTCAAGGGGCTTTCGGCAACGGCTTTGCCGAGGAACTCGATGTACTTCTCCAGGTTGCCGGCCTCGTTGTATTGATCGGCCACGGAAAGATACGCGTCCACACGGGTTGCCTTGTAGGCACCTGGGTCGAGTTGAATGGCCTCTTCAAGTAGTTCCAGATAACGATCGTATTGGCCCGTGCCAAAGGCCGCTTGAGCGTAGTAGTAATAGAACAGCGCCTTGTCTTCCTTCACGGTCGGGCCAATCTTGGTGAACATTTCATAAGCCTGGGCATAGCGGCGGGCGTTCAAGTAAATCGTCGCCCGGAGGACGTGTATGTCGGGCCGGTCCTCAATACCGTCGGCGATGGCCTTGGCGATTTGGTAGATGGCCGAATTCTCCGGCGCGCAGCGGAAGACGTTTTTGCGGTCGGGCACGGATTCGATCAGATACCACGCGCCGTCGATTGTGCTCGGCGAGCCGGATTTGATGGTCTGTACGCTGATTGCGCCAAAGTAATTCCGCAGGTTGAAATAGGCGGAGCCGAGCTTGTAGCGGAGCACCGGGCTATCCAGTCCCAAACGCAATGCCTCGTGATAGGAATCAGCGGCCATGGCGAAGAAGTTCGATGCCAGGTAGAGATTGCCTAGTTGGTAATGGTCCGAGGCACTTTGGGGGTTGAGCTTGAGGGCCTCTTCGTATGACTTCCGTGCCTTGTCTCGGTCGCTGAGGTTGTTCTGAGCCTCGGCCAGCATGTGATAGGTAGGATAATCGTGGCGATACTTCAAGAGTGGATCGAGCACCCGGACCACATCCTTCCATCGCTTGGCCGTGGTGTACAGTTCGCCGAGCATCTGGCCCGCCTCGACGTGGTCCGGGGCTACCTTGAGGATCTCCTCCAGGTGCGAAATGGCCTGCTCGTCTTGGCCTGCGTAGCGGTACGCCCGGGCGAGCGAGAGCCGACAACTGGTCTTGGTCTTGTCGGCGGCGACGGCCTTGTTGAGCAACTCGATGGCCTCTTGGGACTTGCCCTGAAACAAGGCTTCGCGGCCCTT
>JANXQG010000591.1 GCA_025356915.1 Planctomycetota bacterium
ACGCGCGACGGTCGGTGCGGGTCTTGTCTGCCCTATTTTTCGGGGCAAGCCGCCCCCTCGCCTTCCTGGGTGGTTGACTAAACAGCTTTGCGTGATTCCTGGAGGTTGGTCGAACGATTTGCTGTAGGGTGGGACCAGCGAGCGGGCACCATGTACTCATGGTCGCGAGCGCCGGCCCACCAATGGTTTTGCGCTCCACTCTGGTGGGCCATCGCTCGCTACGCGATCTTGTCCCACCCTACGTCGGGTACCTCCGGGAATCACGCAAGGCTATTTAGAACTTGAACCCCCAGTCCTCTTTGCGGGCGATCTCGTGCGGCAGGCAACGCTAGCCTCGCACGGATGGCAAACCATGATTCCGTAAGTCAACATTTGTTGCGGCGTGGTGTTGCCGTAATTCAACATTCGACTGGACTTTCATGCGCCCGTGCAGCTTAATTCTTTCGTAAGCTGTTATCCAGCAATCTTTTACGACGAGCTTCCGTGCTGCGTAGATATTTCGGCACCAGACGTGCTTTCTGAAGATGTCACCGATTCAGCACCCCAGGAACATCCTGCTTCTCGAAGGAGTGTCTCGTGACCAAAGCCGCCACCAAGTTCGCCCGCACCAAGAAGTTGCAACCGAAGATGTCTCGCGCTGACCGCTCCATGAAACGCCCTTTTGAAGACGATATCTTTAGCGACGATACATTTGAAATCAAAGATTCCCATCTCGACGATGAATCGGACCATCTGGCCGATGAAGATATCGAGGCCGACCTGGAGTTGGAACTTGAAGCCGATCTGGAAGCCGAGAAGCTGACCGGCAACGATGACCAGATCGACGATCCCATTCGCATCTACCTCATGCAGATGGGCGAAATTCCCATGCTCACTCGCGCGGAAGAGATTGTGGCTGCCAAGCAGATCAAGAGTGCCCGTCGCCGCTATCGCCATATCACGCTAGCCACCGACTACGTGCTGCATGCCGCGATCGATATGCTCAAGAGTATTCGCGATGGGCTGTCGCGGCTGGATCGCACGATGGAAGTCTCGGTGATCAATATTCGCGAGAAGAAGCGGTTGACGAAGGTTCTTGCGCCCAACCTCGAGACGCTGGCCCACATTGTCGAGCAGAATCGCAAGGATTTTGCCGTGGCGATCCACAAACACCGACCCTTGAAGCAGCGTCGCGCGGCCTGGAAGCGGCTGATCGCTCGACGTAGCCGAGCCGTGCGCCTGATCGAGGAACTCAGCCTGCGGACCCAACGATTGCAGCCGATCCTGGAAAAACTCAAGCAGGTCTCGCGACAGATCGAAGAAGTGTACTCGCAGATCGTTCAGCTCAAGAACCAGCCGAACCTCGCTCCCCAACGGGCCGCGCTGAAAAAAGAACTCTCCCACCTGATGAAGATCACGCTGGAGAGCCCCGGCACGCTTCGCCGCCGCATCGCTCGCATCAACGGATTGTCCTTTGAATATGAAGCTGCCAAGCGGCGGCTCTCGGCCGGCAACCTGCGACTGGTCGTCTCCATCGCCAAACGCTATCGCAACCGCGGCCTGAGCTTCCTCGACCTCATTCAGGAAGGCAACACCGGCCTGATGCGGGCAGTCGATAAATTCGAGTCGGCCCGGGGATACAAGTTCTCGACCTATGCCACGTGGTGGATACGCCAAGCGATCACCCGGGCAATCGCAGACCAGAGTCGCACGATCCGCGTACCTGTACACATGATCGAGTCGATGGGGCGCGTGCGGGGCGTTCATCGTCAGTTGCTCCAGGAGAACGGCACTGAGCCGAACCTTGAAGAAACCGCCTTGGCCGCCGGCATCTCGATCAACGAAACGACTTGCGTCATGCGGATGACCCGCGAGCCGCTGTCGCTCGATCAGCCGGTAGGCGAGCACGACGACACCTACTTCGGCGAGTTCCTGGAAGATTATCGCGAAAACGATCCTTTAATGGAAATGAATCAAGACATGCTCAAGGCCAAGATTGCCGACGTGCTACAGAGCCTCGACTATCGCGAGCGGGAGATCATCCGTCTCCGTTATGGCCTAGTCGACGGATATTCCTACACTCTGGAAGAGGTCGGTAAGATCTTCTCGGTGACGCGGGAGCGAGTTCGCCAGATCGAGACCAAGGCCGTGAAGGCATTACAGCATCCCATCCGCGCCCGGCAGCTTTCCGGCTTCCTCAACGAGTCTCGCCATCCCGCGCCGCTGACCGAAGTGATGAGCAGCAATACTGCGGAAGTTTCGCTGGAGGGCGTGTGACGCGATGGGGAATAATCCGGCCGTTCGCAGCCGAATCCATGGGTGACTCATCATCTTGTTGCGTCACTGAACGATTCCGGGGCCGGACCATGAAAATCACGGGGTCAAGATGTTTTGTGGGAGTGGCCCCAGGTAGGCAGCAGTGCCTGCTGGTTCTTTGTCGATGGCAATTCGACGCTGCCGCATGTGCCCTTGGTAATCGATGAATTCCGCCTCGGCACCTTCAACGTCCAAGTTGTTGTTGTCGTCACGGATGGGGACAACATGCAAAACATGATTTCCTCCAGTTACCTGCACCCCACCGAGAAATTGCTCTCGCTTCAGATTGAAACCGACAAGGCCGAGTACCGGCCGGGCGAGCGTTGCACGGCGGTCATTACGGCCCGCGACCATCGTGGTCGCCCCGTGCCGAGAGCCGCCATCAGCCTGGGGGTTGTCGATCAGGCGATATACCAGATGCGCGAGGATCCACTGCCCGATTTGTTCCAGTGCCTCACTGCGAAGACGGCCTGGTGAGTATCGATGCTCGCGACAAGGCGGTGCATTTCATCCTTGCCGCCCAGAACACGGCCGACGGCGGCTGGCGGTACAATCCCAAAGACGCCGGCGACACCTCCGTGGTCGGTTGGCAATTGATGGCACTGAAGAGCGCGCACATGGCCGGCCTCAATGTCGGAGGGTCGGTCTTCTCCGACACCAGCAAGTGGCTGGATTTGGTCGCGGTACACGATGGCGCCGAGTATTCCTATCAGCCGGGAGGCGGTCCCTCGCCCACCATGACCTCCGTCGGTCTTCTCTGCCGTCAGTATCTGGGCGCCAAGCGCAACAACCCCATGCTTATCGGCGGCATGGACTACCTATTGAAACACTTGCCCGACAAAGATTTTTCCAACATCTACTATTGGTATTACGCGACTCAGGTCATGCACAACATGCGTGGCAGCGAGTGGGACACCTGGAACCGCAAGATGCGCGATTTGCTGGTTGCCACCCAGATCCGTAGTGTCGATGAGTGCGCCAACGGAAGCTGGGCACCGGAAAAAGATGCCTGGGGTAGAAGTGGCGGTCGAGTCATGCAGACCAGCCTTTCGGCCCTGACCCTGGAAATCTATTACCGTTATCTGCCCTTGTTCAAGGCGGAAACAAGCATTGGAGAAGGCGAAGATGCGGGGGCTGCCCTCGAGGACGGCAAAAGGTAATTCCGCTCTACTGGGCTTCCACGAAGCCCCAAGGCTCGCCGCTTCCAATCCAGCGGTAGGGATAGAACGGATAGTTGGAAACCCAACCGGGTGAGTAATCGCCGTTATAAGGATCGGGGCTGGCCGTCGGACGCAAGTTGGAAATCCCGAACCACCGTTGCGATTCCAGCCGTCGCGTGCGTTGCTCGGCACGGGCGATGGCGGCGCGGCGGATTGACTGGGCCTGGGCCTGCGACTGAAGCAAGTACTGCTCATGCGCACGTGCCTCACGAGTCATCTGGGCCTCGCCGGGCGATGCGGCCATGGGGACTGGCGACGCCGGCAAGACTTCGACACTGCTCATGGAAGGTGCGGCTACCGTCTTGACCCGTGGCGACCTCAGATCCCCCCCGACGACAATTCCCGCCGGCGGTTGTGCTGCCGCTACCCCTGTCAGACCAATCCACCATGTGCAAATCGCGAACGTGAACCGTATCATGCTTGACCTCCTGCGCAACTCGTAGAACGGATTCCAATCCATTTTAAACGGAATAAATTCCGTTCTACGGAGGCATTCGGCCAATTGGCCCTGTTGGGATTAGGCTGAGTTTTAGGAATGTAACGAAAGAATCACCACGAAGAAGGTTTAGGCAAAACACGTAAACTCTACGGCCGCTCTTTCGGGTCTACAGTCAGCATCAACTGATCGATCATGGTGCCCGATTGCCGGGTCCGCAACTGGATGTGGTAAATACCTTTAGTCAAATCCAAAGGGGTGGGAAACTTCGCTCCCTCGAACTCAAGTGGCTGCCACTGCCACTTGCCCGGGGACCGCAGAAGCCAGGTAGGTGCGGGCATAACGGCCCCGTCCTCCCCAATCACTTGGAGGGAAAATGCCCCATGGTGTGCGCTGGCCGATCGCACGCGAGCCCAGAACCAATAGCGGCCAGGCTTTTCGATCGCCAGCTTCCACGTGACGCTACCGCTAGGCTGACCGATGGGCGACGCCCCCTGTCCGACGTAGCGGCCGCCGGATGCCTTGGCGTCTTCTCCGACGGCCATTCCGGGCAGAACCAACCCCGACTCAGCCTCCCAGTAAAAGGCTTTCCCGGCAGGTATGGTCATGCAGGAGAGAGGCCCTGTTCCCGGTGACGACAAACTCAATGGTTCGACAGCAGTCAGCAGTGGAATACCGAGTTCCTTGCCATTGACCTCGAGCACGCCTAGATACGGCTTGGGGACAAATCGCACCCAGCTCGTCTCGTCCCATGGCGTAACGGCACGGATCGAGAGCGGTCCGTCTTTGCCCGATACCCCAACTGAAACAGAATGGGTGCAATCATCAACTTCGTACCAGTACTTCTTCGCCTGATCAAAATCCTTTCGCCATGCGTCAAAATCCGCATCGCGCGTCAACTGGCTGCCAACACGAACCCAGAAAGCGGTGCTCGCGGCCATCTCTCCTGCCGCAGTCTTCTTTAAATCGGCACTCGGGCCGTGGTCCACCGTGAGTCGGAGGCTGTTCCACGCATTGTCGTCATCCACGAGGCTCACTATTGCCAGCCTTTCACTGGGCATATAGCTTCCCGGCACGCGAACGCCAATTGCAGCACTGCCATAGCGCAGCACAAGGCTGCAGCCGATGGGAATTGGCACTTCTGCCGGCTTCTCTGCCGTTCCCACGGGCATCGTCAGGCGTTTGCCATCGAGCCATAAGTCGGGCGTGCGACGGAGCACGAAATGGCTTTGGACATGAAAGACCTCCGCATCCACCATATCCCGACCGCGATAAACCACCAGCCCCAAGGCATCGCCCGATCGTTGCACACCGGCCCAGAATGGCTGAATATGCAAAGCCTTGGGGTGGCGGGCGGAACCCGTTTCATATTTCTTTTTTCCATAGGGATCCTCGCGACCGTCGGGAATGAAGTAGCAGCGAGAAAGTTCGCGGCCGCCGGGGAGATCGACCACCAGCGTTGAATCCTGATTGCCGTAACCGGCACCACAGCACGAAAGCGCGATGTCGCGGTAGAGCATCTGGCTACGGCACTGGGCAGGCAGAATTCCCCAGTGCTGGCGAACCCAACGGGGAAATTGCCGGCTCATTTCTTTGAGTGCCGGCAGCGGGGACCACTCCCTGGTCCACGGCTCACGACGTTCCGCGCTGCCCGGCGATGGTGATTCTAGCCAACCGTGCATCCAAAGATGCCAGTCTAGCCCGCCGCGTCCCTGGAGATAATCGTAGCTGCGACTGGGACAGCCGCCCAACCGTTCGGCTGCGGGAAACCAATTGGCCGCAATGTCGGTCCAGAAGAGCTGCAAGAGGGCCTCGGCCTGCTGGCGTTGCCGCTTCTCTCGTGCGCAGGTCTGAATCAAGAGCAGCCCGCTGATATCTGTGCCATAGTAGGTGGGACTACAAAACTCATGAAGTCCGAAGGCCGCAGTCCATGCGCAGATAGCATCCAAACGGCGATAACCTTCTCGGGCCGCATCCACCCGATCCAGCCGCTCGCCGAGTACGATCAGGTTGCCGGCATTCAAGATCGCGATGTTGGTGTAGTCGGTCGGCACACGATGCCGCAGGCAACCCTCCACGCCCAACCGGATCAAATCGGCCAGTTCCTTCTTTGCCACCGGCGGCAGCCAGTCGCCATGGCGGATATGAATGAGCAGGGCATCCTGCATGCTGAACTCGACCGCATTCGCATCGGTCACTCCCGCATCGCGCCAGCACCACTTGAGGTTTCCCCAGCTCTTGCTATTGGGGTCACGATCCTGCATTTGCCGAACGAGCGAGAACAAGCGTTCGAGCCGCTCGGGATGGAGGCGGGCCTCACACAAGGTTAGGGCATAGCCCAACAACTGGCGGCACCCAGAAATAGGCCCCGGCTCCGCCGTGGCGATCCGTTGCCAGAGAACATCGCCCCGCTGAAGAGCATCGTCGAGAACCGCCTTTTGCTGCGATGCGCTAGCGTCGGCGGCGTTTGAAGCACCGGGATGGAAGGCAAGGATCAGCGCAAGAATTACGATGAACCTAAGAGATAAACCACGAAATATCACGAAATACACGAAAGAAGACAACGCAAATGAAACTCGCCCCTTACGTGTGTATTCTCTATGTTTCGTGTATTTCGTGTATTTCGTGGTCAACCTCTTATGCCCGATGTACATTTGATCGACATGAAGAAATCCGAATTGTCCTTCGTCTACCGCAGCCCGATCAGCCGCTCTCGCACGAGTTCCGGCAGGTATTTCACCGGCACGGAGCCTAGATCGAGTACGGCCTCATGATAACGAGCCAGGTCAAACTTATCGCCCATCTCCGTTTGAATACTCTCGCGCAACCGGCACATCGCCGTCCGGCCGACGTAATAGGTCGAGAGTTGACAAGACGACTGCTTGGCTCGGATGATCTTCAAGCGGGCCTCGCCTTCCGATTGGTACCCCTGATCGACCAGCAGTGACAAGGCTTCTTCGTCGGTCATCTCGGAGCAGTGCATTTTGTGGTCGAGGATGCTATTGATCACTGTCCGAAGCTGGAACTTCAACTGCATCAGCCGCAGGGCCAGATCGCCGTCGCCGTAGCCCTGGTCGAGCATCATCTGCTCGCAGTAGACCGCCCAGCCTTCGATATAAACGCCCGATCCCAATACCCGGCGAATGAGCGACGGATTGCGGTTGGCATACTCCAATTGCACGTAGTGGCCCGGGTAGGCCTCGTGGATCGTCAACACTTGGAGCATGTGGCGGTTGTATTCCTCAAGCAGGCTTTGGACCCGTGCCGCGTCCCAATCCTTCGGCGGCGGGCTGACGGCATAAAAACTCTGCGCGGCAGCGTCCAACGGTGGGGCGGAGTCCATGTAGGCCGTCGAATTGCCTCGCTTGAATTCCGGCATTTCGATCACCTGGCATCGATCGGGATCGGGCAGCCGCAGAATCTTGCGATCGCGAATGAAGCGGCGAATGCGCTCGACCGTCGCCCGGGCGTCGCGGATGAGATCCTCCGGCCGACCATGTTCCTTCTCGACTGCCTTGCTGACGAGCCGGATGGTCGCCCGATGCCCGGCCATATTGTCCGGCGGTAACGGCACAAGCGGATAATAACGGCCCCAGAGTTGCCTTGCGGTAAGATAGAGTTCTCGCTCGAGACGGATAAAGTCGGCCTCGGCGGCGGCCAGCACCTGGTCGGCCGTCAATCCGGCATCAAGTTCCAATTCCAGCTTTTTGGCAAACTTCTCTTTGCCCAGTCGCCACGGACCATTGGCCCGCGGGCGAACTACTTTTTCAAGGAATTCTTGATAGTCTTTCAGGCAGGCAACGACATCTTCAGCAGCCTTCTTCAGAACATCTTTTTGCGACGTTTCACCCGCCAGTTCAAAGATTTCCTTTTCAAAAAAAGCAATCGAGCCATGGTTTTGCACGAGGGCCGTCTCAAGGACTGATCGCGGCGGATGGGTGAGTGTTTTCCGGGCGGTCGCCACGAGTCGCGGGATCTGCCGCATCCGTGCGATCGCATGGGTCAGGTTTGTCTCCTTGGGTAAGGTCGACTGGGTCAGCAGGACATAAACGCTCCCATTGATGTAGTTGGTGTACGTGCGTGGATCTTCTTCAAAGGGTCGCGTATTCTCGTTCAGCCAGAGAGCTTTTTCGAGTTCGTGCTTGAATATCTCATAATCGACCAGGCCAGCCCGGAAAAGCCGGGCGTGATCAACCACCCGAGGCAGATCGGCCAACGCTCGCCGGGTTCGCTCGATCCACTTGGCGCGCGATTCTGCGGAAATGTCTTCGAGCTTGGCATCGAAACGATGATCGCCCAAGCCCGTCGCATCCGAGGGCTGCTGTCGGAAATACTCGTCGAGATAGCGGCGGAAGAATGCTTCCAGTTTGGTGTCTTCCACGGTTCCCGCAGAAGACTCTGTTGCCGCGGACGCGGATGTCACAAGTCCAAATACCATAAGTGTTCCCAATACGAAGATGCTTTTCACTCGTCCGTTCCCTTTTCCTGTACAATCGCCAAAACTTCGTCC
>JANXQG010000598.1 GCA_025356915.1 Planctomycetota bacterium
ACGCCCGGATCGGATCGAGCCGGTAAACCAGGTTGTACGGGTTCCGGTGGGTAGCGGAGTAGCGGAGCGTGCAGAGGGGATTGAGTGCCCGGATGGCTTCCTGGGCCTTCTCCGTCGAATCGACACTCTGTGGCTCGTCAATGATGACGATGGGTCGCGTGGCCTGCACGAATTCGATGGGCTGCCGGCCCGAGAGCTTGTCGCTTTCCTTGTAGATGACATTGCTCTTCTGCTCGGCCTCGGTGCCGGTGAAGTTCTTACGGAAGGCGTCGATGTTAATGACTAGGATTTGGACGGTGTTGCTCACGGCGAACTGCCGCAAGCGATTTACCTTCTTGGCGTCGTAAACAAAATGCTCGAATGGCAGGTTGTTGTACAGTACTCGGAAATGCTCGGCCGTAATCTCGATGTTCTTGAGCACGCCCTCGCGAATCGCCACGCTGGGCACAACGATGATGAACTTCTGGAGGCCGTAGCGGCGGGATAACTCGAAAATGGTCCGCAAGTAAACGTAGGTCTTCCCCGTGCCGGTTTCCATCTCGATCGAAAAGTGCGGGCAGGATCGGGCCGCGTTGGCTGCCGTATCGAACAGTTCCCATGATTCCAAGGGGGCTATCGGGTCGGCAATCTCAATGTCATTGCGTGCTTGTATAGTCCGGGTGTTGGCCAGCAACTTCTCCGGGGCCAGCAGCAGGCGGTTGCCGACGCCAAGCTCGGTCTGAGTTTGGCCGGTGAACAATCCACCCCAGTCGCGCACCTGGATGACGGAATACTCGGGTGCTCCCCGTGGCTGGCCTTCAAACAGATCGGTCACCGCGGCCACGGCGTCAAGCTGGTACTGTTGGTTGGCGTCGAATTGCAGTTTCATTCCGGCTCTTCTTTCGGCTTCTGGTGCACTTCGATTCGCTTGATCTCCTTCTCGAAATCGCTCTCGAAGCCGTGGTCCTGCTGGATGCGGAAGGTTGCGTATTGCTCTTCGGCAAGCCGTTTGCCGACCTCGGCGGAAACGGAGCCGGCGTTGGTCAGCACTTCGTATTCGTTGAATGTGAGGAAGGCATCGAGACGTTCCACCCAATCGGCCATTCGCATGGGTATTTTGCGTGACGCTTGGTTTTCGGCGTAGTCCAGGTACATGGTGACGATTCGCTCCAACTCCTTGATCTCGTTCTCGATCAAGTAGTTCTTGGCAATCGAAACATCGCTTTTGAGAATCTTGCCGTGGGGAGCGTTTTTCCAATTGGTCAGCCCCATCGACGGCTTTTGGGCGTCGGCCCTTTCCGCGATAATCTCGGCGGCGGTTTGACTGGTGACGGCCCAATGCAATTTGTTTTGGACGGTCTTGAAAAATGTTTTGCTGATTTCCGCGTTCGTGTCGTAGTCGATGCTGCACTGCTCGTAAATGTCGGTGATTTTCAGATAAAAGCGGCGTTCGCTGGCCCGTATCTCGCGGATACGTTCCAAGAGTTCGTCGAAATAGTCCTTGCCGAACCGCTTATTGAGCTTCAGCCGCTCGTCGTCGAGCACAAACCCCTTGACGACGAATTCCCGGAGCGTCTGCGTTGCCCAGATACGGAACTGAGTGGCCTGGGTGCTGTTGACCCGGTAACCCACCGAAATGATGGCGTCCAGGCTGTAGAAGTTGACCAAGTAGTTCTTGCCGTCGGCGGCAGTTGTCCGGATTTTCCGGAGAACTGACTGTTCGGCTAACTCCCCGCTGGCAAAGATGTTGCGAAAATGCTCGCTGATGGTGCGGATATCCACCCCGAAAAGCTCGGCAATTTTCTTCTGGTTGAGCCAAAAGGTCTCGGATTCGTAAAGAACCTCGATTCTGACAGTCCCCTCCTGGGTCTGGTACAGAATGAGTTCCCCTTCGTTGGGTTTTTCATTGCTTTCCATGACTAACCTCACTGTTGGTTCACGCGGAGACTGAGGAGGGAGAGGGAACATAGTTGTTGACAATGCGGTGCATCCCTTCCTTCATCGTGGCCGCTCCGAAATTAAGCAGTAGACCGACCTGCAAGTTGAGCAAGCGGAGGTAGGTGAGGACTTGTTTGGAATGGACGGGAGCGAGATTTTCGACGGATTTTAGTTCCAAGACGACAATGCCTTCCACCAGCAAGTCCACGCGAAAACCATCCTCAAAACGCATTCCGTCGAATTCAAACGAGACGGTCTTCTGCCGTTCGACTTTCAGCCCTCGCCGCTCCAATTCCCTCGCCAAAACCATTTCATACACCGATTCCAGCAACCCTGGTCCCAGCCGTGTATGCAGCTTATAAGCCGCGTCAACGATCTGGCCCGTAATATCATCTATTTCTCTTGCCATGTTTTCCTCTCCGCGACTCCGCGTCTCCGCGTGAGTTATGTGTGCTATACAGTCTTAAAGCTGGTGACGCCCTTGGTCTTGAAGATTTGCACGGCGTTCGCCTTAAGTTGGTCGTTGCCGGCAAAGCCTTCGTCCAGGCAGACGATCCGCTCGGGCTTCTTTTCCGCCATGGCCCGAATCAGGTCGAGCGTCAGTTCCGGCTCCAGGCAGATCATCAATGTCCCGCCGGCTACGGAATAAACGATAAACGGCTCACGCGGAGGCGCGGAGGACGCGGATTTTTTATTCCTCTGCGTCTCCGCGCCTCCACGTGCGATTTGCAGTTTTTCGACCGGCGTGGTCAGCGGGAACCCGCTCTTCAAAAGCAATTCATAAAGGAGGTCGTCCGGCGTCCGTTCGTCGCGGATGTGGTCAACGTGAAGCTCAAGCTGCCGTTCCAGGGTTTTCGGTTCGTGCTCGATTCCAGCATCCCATGTCGTAAAGTTCGATTGGTCGAGCTTAAAGACTCTAAAGCCACGGTCCTGCTCACCCCCGAGAGATTTACTTAGCGTTCCGTTCTCTTGTTCTTTTATCTTGCCAATTGCACGCCGCACCCGCTCTTTGGTGATATCGGCTATAGTCGAAAACTCCTTGTGATCAGTTGGCTCTGGAAGCTGTACGAGAATAAACTTGCGATTGCTGTCTGGCTCGGTGTTCAGCATAAGGACCGCATGAGCCGTCGTGCCGCTCCCAGCAAAGAAGTCAATAACGACGTCATTCTCTTCCGTACAAATCCGAATGCACTTCTCAATTAGGGCAACCGGCTTAGGATGCTCAAAAAACTGGGCCAACCCGAGTTCTCCCAACTCGACTGTGCCTTGCTCGCTGATTACACCGGTCTCGGTCCAGAGAGACTTGGCTTTCGTTGTGCTCTTGCGGGACTTCTCGTAGATGTTCCATTCGCCGTCGCGTTTCTGCTTTGCAACGACAACCGCACACGGTCCCGACAAGTCAACGGCCTTGATCTTGTCTTTGCTCCATCTCCAACAGCCATCCTGCCCTGCACTGTTTCGGGGGAATACTTCCACAGAGAACTCGGCTGTCCTGTCCAGTGAGATCAAGGCGTAGCCAGATTCATCGGTCTCGGAAGGTGCAAGGTATATCGGGAAGAACAGATTCGGGCGGTTGTGTCGTCCAAACTTAGGATTGCGATTGCGAAGTTCCCACAAATCGAACGAGCCTTTGGAATCTCGAAAAGGCAATGCGCCGTCAGCTTTTTCTAGTTCAAAGAGGCTCACATCAGGATCGCGAGAATAAATGATGATGTATTCGTGAGTCGTTGCAATCTCTTTGTATGTCTGCCCGCGTTTGTTTGACTGAACCACGATGACCGAAATAAGACCATCCTCTCCAAATACATCCGTCAGTGCCGAACGGAGATTCGAGAACTCGGTATCATTGATGCTCACGCAGACGATCCCGTCGTCACGCAACAGGTTTCTTGCTAAATACAATCGAGGATAGATCATATTCAGCCACTTCGAGTGGAACCGACCATCAACCTCTGTGTTCGTGCCGAATTTCTTTCCCTCCGTATCCGCTTGGCCAGTGTATTCCAGGTAGGTTTGCATCGACTCGGTGTAGTTATCGGGGTAAATGAAGTCGTTGCCGGTGTTGTAGGGCGGGTCGATATAGATCAT
>JANXQG010000602.1 GCA_025356915.1 Planctomycetota bacterium
GACAGAATCCCTTCGGGATACAAAGATCCCAAATTGGACAATGATACCCAAAATCCTTAAGTTGGTTCGTATGGGGGAGAGCGCAGCGAGCCCCACCAATTCTATTGCGTTCCGCTTTTGGTGGGGCTCGTTTCACTCTCCTCACCCTACTTCTGCACCTAAAACCGGAAGAGCCTATTTTCTTGGTAGGCGCTTGATTTTTTGAAAAAAGTTCTCAGTTTGACTCATCTTCTTGTTCCTGCCCCAGCAGCCAAGCCTGCAAGGCTTCAACCGCCGTGTCGTGTTCGGTCAGGCTGGCCCAAACCGATTCGCTCGACTCCAGGCGGATCTCATATTGGCCTTCACACTGGCAATCAGCGTCGCCACAAAAGTGCGGCAGGTCGGATATCCAGACAATGCGGGAGAGCGGAATGTGTTTGTCGTCAATCTGACAGAAAACTGGCATGATTTACCTCGAGATCACAGGTGGGACGCCTACGCTACCTCCGGCCATTTCCAACGAGCGACGTGTTGCGGCTTCGACGGCGGCCATCAATCCGCCGCGAAGGCCGGCTTCTTCCAGAACCTGGAGTCCGGCGATGGTTGTTCCGCCGGGGCTGGCGACTCGATCTTTGAGTACGCCCGGATGATCGCCGGTCGAGAGAACCATTTGAGCCGCTCCGAGAACCGTTTGTGCAGCCAGCGCGGTGGCCACGGCACGGGGTAAGCCCATGCGGACGCCGCCGTCACTGAGTGCCTCGATGATCACGTAAACGAAGGCTGGCCCGGAACCGGAAAGACCCGTCACGGCATCCAAAAGCTTCTCCTCGACTTCAACAGCCAGAGCGACCGCAGAGAGCAATTGCTGGACGAGTTGCCCGTCAGCCGATGTGGCGGTGCCACCCAGGCAATATCCGCATGCCCCTTTCCCAACCAAACAGGGGGTATTTGGCATGACTCGGACCAAACGGACTTTTTCGCCGAAACCCTGGGCCAGGTCGGACAAGTGAATGCCCGCAGCGATGGAAATCACGAGCAAATCGGGACCAAGCTTGCCTTTAAGCTCGGCCGCGACACGGACCATTTGCTGGGGCTTCACGGCCAGAAAGAGCACATCCGCGCGGCGAACCACCTCACCGTTGTCGTTCACGGCCTGACCGCCGGTCAAATGGGAGAATCGCTCACGCGCCTCGGAGGAGGGGTCTGAAGCGATTAATTCTGTCCCCGATACAAGGCCGACACGGACGAACCCTGCCCCCAAAGCGGTGGCCATCTGGCCGGCACCAATAAAGCCAATACGCTTTTTAATCATAGCCGCCATTCTAAGGGATAGAACCGGAAGACGCAAGAGTCGCAGGAGAACGACTCTCGTCGTCGTGCCCCTTTTACGAACATTCGGTCGAACGCGCAGGGGTTTCGATCATCACCCGTGCGATGCCCGCGATCACAAGCAGGGCCTGAATGGCCGCCAGGGCGGCAAGCCAGATCCATTGACCACCTTCGCCAGCGCCATAGGAGTGCTTTCCGGCATTGAGAAGGAAATTGACGCCGTACCATGCCCAGATGACACCTCCAAATCCAAGGATCGAACCGATCGCAAGGCTCAAATCGCCGTGCAAGCCAGCGCGGCGGCCGTGCAAGGCGGCTAGGATGATGAGCAGCGCGACCAAGGCCCCGACCTCCTTGGGATCCCAGCCCCAGAAGCGTCCCCAGGAAACGTCGCCCCACAGTCCGCCGAGGATCGTGCCGGCAGCCAGCAGAAGAACCGTCACCTGGAGGACACGGTAATTCAGCGTAGCCAGCACGCCACAGAATGCGGGGGGGTAACGCTTGCCGTCAAACGTGCGATAGCGTCCAAAAGCAAAATATCCCAATGACAAATTTCCCATCGTCCAGGCCGCCAGTGCGCCAGCATACGACGTGGTGATCGTCAGTACGTGGATTCCTAGCCAGAAGTTGCTGCGGAGTACAGGCATGAGAGCTTGAATGTCTTTTGCGAACGGAGCATAGATGGCTGCCAGGGCTGCGAAAAAGCTAGCTAACGCGCCGGCGAGAGCCACCCCGCGCCAACGATAGATCTTTTCCATGAGCTCAGCGGCTTCCGCGCGGCCGGCCAAGGCCAAGGACATGGGGATTGCGAAGAGGGCCGATGTCAGGACCCGCGGAAGATACCAGACGAAGGTCGCAGTAATGAACATCGAAGCCGCCCAGACCAAGCATGCACTCAGGTTCGGCATCGACGCCCCCAGATCGGCCTGGGGCAGGATCGACGCTAGGTGAAATCCTGTTCCTTCGGAGTCTGGCTGAAAAACGCCCATGTAGTATAACCCGGCAAGTAATCCGGCAAGGAATAACACCAGCCGCACGGCTAGGACAAGCGCGCGGATGCCAGCTTGGGAACTCTGGGGCGGCCCCACAACGGCCCTGTCCCGGCGACGGGTGTCTTCCCAACTGCCGGGAATGGCCGTCAAACCCCAGATGGCTTTGCTCGTCGGACCCAGCAGCGGCATGAAGGTCACCCAGAGCGTCAAGAGGGACATGCACATCGTCACCCAAACGATGGTCTCAAACATACTCGTGACGGGTGCCCAACGAGTGATATACATGCGCACTGAAAATCCACCCGCGATGAGCACCACGGCAACCACCATCACCGCGATGCCTGTCCAGAAAAACGGCTTGCGCAGGGCAAGGAAAGACAATCCCAGAATGCAAGCAGCCGCCAGACTTGCACATCCCGACCAAAAGAACGGATCGACCCGGTTGTAAAGCACTTCGGCATCGGTTGCTAGAGCACCGGGATAGGTCGTCTTGGCCAGCAGTCCTTGGTCGCGTTCCACGATGGGAAGTTGCTGGCGATCGGGTTCGACCGTCTCGGCCAGGATGCGCAGGTCGGCGGTAAACTGCTGCATCGCCTCGGCAAAGTGCTCCGCGCGTTCGGAGTCGCCGCGGTCGATATAGGCGGCTCTTGTCTCGCGCCAGGCGGCACGGATCTTCTGAACGTCCTCGGAGGGATAGCCGTGTAGTAGTCCAGACGATCCCAGTAGCAAGGCATGGAGGCTGATCCAGGGACGGATCTCGCTGCGATAGCGATCGGCCTCCAAGGCGGTGGCCTCCATGGCCGGCACGATACAGATGGATTCACCTCCGGCACTGAAGGAGGCCAAAGGGATTTGTGCTGCCTGTAGAGCGAGATCTCTTGTCCAACGGGAAAGCACCAGCCGATTCGAGCGGATTTCTTCCGTGTTGTCATCGACGAGAATCTCCGGATCGGGCAATTCCGATTCGGCAAGTTCGCGCGTCCTAGCATCTAGGTCGGACATCAACCCCCGCAACCTGGCCGCCACGTACTCGATGCTCTTGGTCGGTTTCTGGTCCGTTTGGATCGAACTCCACTGGGTGACGAATTCTTGCATTGCCTGGTCGGTCTTTTCCGCCAGTTGGAAAAGTTCCTGTTGTAGTTTGTCGGCTCGCAGGCATGGCTGTAGTTTCTGCTTGAGAAGTCGCATACTCTGCTCGTTGCCTTCGGCCAAACGGAGATTCTTTGCTTGCACTGCCAAAGCAGGATGTTGCGACAGGGCTTGGGTAAATCGCTCCCAAGATTTCTGCATGCCAACGAAATCGTTCTCCAACCACGGATTCGCAATGCCCGGGCGGCCAGGGTCGTAGCTCAATTGGATAAACAATCCGAGCGACTCGTCAAGGTCTCTTGCCTTGGCTTGAAGGGCCGAGAGTTCCGGTCTTCGTTTCTTCTTCTGGGCCTCTTCTTGAACCTTTTCTATCTCTGCCAGAAGAGCGACGAACTTCTTGGAGCGGACCTGATTGGGAGAGACATGTTTGAGCCGGCTGCCATCCTCGCCCAAGAGTGGCACGCCCAGGACTTCGGTTCGTAGCATTGCGTCTTCCGCATAGAGGAACGGCACATCATGCCACTCTTGCGGTTCGACGGTCCAAGCGTAGAGGAGTTCCGCAGCCAGAAAGTGCCGCGGTTGTCCTTCGTTCGCCAAGCGTTTGATCTCGTCCTGGGAAAGCGCGCTCATTTCGGCAATCGTCTTCGCGCCGAGTTTTCCCAGCCGCGGGTGAACGTCGCCGCAGATCTTCTTGACTTGCGCCCTGGCGTAACTATCGAGCGGCATGATGCGGCCGTCCTGCAACACGGGCATGCGCTGCCAGGCCGCCCAATCGAGACCGCCGGAGTGCTCGGCGCGCACCGTGGAAGCGAATATCAGCAAACCGAAAGCCAGTACGGGGATTGGTCGTTTCATGGATTTTTTAACTTGACGAAATAGGCGACAACAATACCGGCGCAAATCAACAGGCAACCCACGTAGGTCAATCCGCGTCCTGGGTCGTAGTTGAGCGTAAAACCAGACAAATAAGCCGATTCACCCAACTTCAGCCCAACTTCTTCAGGATTGTAGGGGCCGTTCATCGTCGACTGGAACATCCGGTATGACCGCCCAGAAAACGCCGGATCGGCGAAGTCCAAGGGTGCGTTGAGCGTTACCAGAAGGTTGTCGTATTTGGGAAACGAGGATGGAGTTGCATATTCATTTGGTACAAGGTCGATCTCGCTGCCATAGAACGAGGGCTGGCGGGTTCCTGGATCCAACTTGCGCCACGCCTTGCGAAGGAAGATCGTATAGCCGATGTGGAACGACTCGGGCGCGAAACTCAGATTCACTCGGCGTCCCTTGCCGGTGACAGACTTCCTCAGCAATTTCTTGGGAATGGCCAAGGAAAGACTTTCCAGGCGATCGGGCGAGGAACAGGGCATCCAGAACTCTTCGCTCCGATCGTCCACCGTAAGCCGCACGAAGGCCTGACGCAGATGAGGAGGGGAGTCACTTTTATCAAAGGGCAAAGCCCGTACCGAAAAACCAGACTGATCTGCCGCGGGGACGATTTCCGAGTTGCTAAAATAATCGAGAACCTCAAGGCGAACGCCGTCGCGGTCATAAAGGACACCCTGATCGCGATGCGCCAGTGACCAAACGAAGAACTCCAGCGTTGCCTTCCGATAGTCGTCCCAATTGAATGGGCCGGACGTGAACGGCACCACGATCGGCTCGCCGGTCTTCTCCGACCCATCCGACGGGATCACCCTTAAACTAAAATGCTGTTGACCGTCAAGTTCGGCGTGCTGTGAGGATCCTTTATACGCAAGATCGCTCGACTCACCCTCGAACACCGCCAGCGTGGCTTCGATTCCGTAGTGTCGGCTGACAAAGCAGCCTATCAGCAGCACGATCAACCCCAGGTGAGGGATGATGAAGCCTAGATGCTGTAACTTCCACGGCCAGCGGAGAACGATCGCCGCGGCCGAATTGATCCCGAGGATCAATCCCAGGGCATTGAACCACCAAGACCCGTAAATGCCAAACTTGGCTACCGTGGCACCGCATTTCGCTTCAACCGCCATTCCCCAGAGGAGAATCGCAACCAAGAGGACTAGAATCGTGACGGTCAAGACGAGCGACCCTGCCACCTTGAGCATGGCATGTACGAGCGAAACCAACATAGGCCGCCGGGAAGACGGGGAATCGGAATGTAGCATAAACAGGCGAGCGGGTGGCGAGGTTGCGGAACGCAGTATACATGGCATTTTACCCGATGCAGCCGGAAGAGAGTAGGGCTTGTTGCCACCGGTTGTG
>JANXQG010000629.1 GCA_025356915.1 Planctomycetota bacterium
GGGAATGGTATTGAAAGTTTTTTACTGCGTGCTGAAAAATGGGTTCCTAGGTAGGATAAGAGGATACTTCAATTACGCTTACGTTGGATTTGAGCGACGAGCAGGCACAGCGACTGGAGCAACGTGCATGCGAGCTTGGCGTGGATGTCCGAGAACTGGCCAAAGCGGCAGTGACCGACCTGTTATCACGTCCCGCCGACGATTTTGAGCGGGCGACAAACTATGTATTGGCAAAGAATCGTGAGCTTTACGAGCGGTTAAGCTAATGCGATTCTTGACCCTTTCCGAAGCCATGGAACTTCATCAACGAATCATTTATCGATGGTAATAAACGCGTGGGACATGCGGCGATGGAGACGTTTCTATTTCTTAACCATTGCGAATTAAGTGCAGATATTGACGAGGCCGAACAAACAATTTTGGCTCTTGCCTCCGGGACGCTCACCCGAGAAGAACTGGTGGCGTGGATGAGGATGCGAATTCGTCCGTTGCCAAATTTGCGAGTTGTGCCTCCAAACTTGGTCTCTGATCGCCACGCCACGCCACGCCTCACCCTCAACCCCCGCACCACCTATGACCGAACTCCCCAAACAATATAATCCCGCCGCGGCACAACAGCGTTGGTACGCGTTCTGGGAATCCAAAGGCTTCTTCCATAGCGAGCCGAATAAGGCGAAAAAACCCTACTCGATCGTTATCCCGCCACCGAATGTTACCGGTGCGTTGCACCTGGGCCACGCGCTGAATAATACGCTGCAAGACATCCTCATTCGCCAGAAGCGGATGCAAGGTTTTGAAACCTTATGGATGCCCGGCACCGATCACGCCGGCATCGCCACCCAGGCGGTGGTCGAACGCCGCCTGCTTCAAGAGGAAAAGCTCAGTCGGCACCAACTGGGCCGCGAGGGGCTTGTGGCCCGGATTTGGCAGTGGAAGATCGACTACGAAAAGAGGATCCTTGGCCAACTCAAGGAAATGGGCTGTACTTGCGATTGGCAGCGGACCCGCTTCACCCTCGATCCACAGTGCGCCCGGGCAGTGCGGCATACGTTCTTCAAAATGTTCCGCGATAAACTCATTTATCGCGGCAAGCGACTGGTAAACTGGGATACCATGCTGCAAACGGCCGTCAGTGATGACGAGGTCTTTCACGAGACCGTGGCGGGCAATTTCTGGTACGTCAACTACCCGATCATTGACCCCAAGCCGGGCGAACCGAACTGCGTGACCGTCGCTACGACGCGGCCGGAGACGATGCTCGGTGATGCGGCGGTGGCGGTGCATCCAGAACCGGCCGCCGCGCTCGACAAGGCAGAGACCGAACTCAAAACCCGGTTGGAGGTGGCCGGAACCAAAGAAAAGCCGGACCTTCAAAAGCAGATCGACGATCTCCAAGAGCGTCGCCGCACAATGCTTGGCGAGCTGGAAACTCTGGCCAGCATGGCCCGCGACGGCCGCAAGGTGCAGTTGCCGCTGTTGAACCGCGAGATTCCACTGGTGGCCGACGTTTGGGCGAAACCTGAGTTGGGCACCGGCTGCGTCAAGATCACGCCAGCCCACGACCCCAACGACTACGAAGTGGGTCTGCGGCAGGGCCTGCCGATGATCAATATTCTGAACCTTGACGGCACGCTCAACGAGAACGCCGGCCCTTACAAGGGCCTCGTAATTCAAAAGGCCCGGCAGGCCGTGGTGGCCGACCTGGAGAAGCAGGGTCTCTTGGCCAAAACCGAGGACCGCGAGATCGAACTGGCCCACAGCGACCGCTCGAAAACACCCATCGAGCCGCTCTTGACCGACCAGTGGTTCGTCAAAATGGATCATCTGGCCCAGACCGCCATGGACGCCGTGAGCGATGGCCGCGTAAAGATCGTGCCAGAACGGTATGCGAAGAGCTATCTCGATTGGCTTAATGAAAAACGCGATTGGCCGATCAGCCGGCAGCTTTGGTGGGGACATCAGATTCCGATTTGGTACTGCAAGACGGCAAGCGAGGCCGATCTACAAAAGGCGTTTACCGGCCGTGACGATGTGGTCTGGTATCGCGACGAGGAGTACGGTCAGTGGCTGATTTGCGCCCAGGAAGAAGACCTCGACGAATTGGCCCTGCCGGGTCACAAGCTTATCCGCGAGCAGGATGTACTCGACACTTGGTTCAGTTCTGCCCTCTGGCCGCACTCGACACTCGGCTGGCCGGAGCAGACGCCGGAATTGGCGTATTACTACCCCACGAACGTACTCATCACCAGCCGTGACATCATCACGCTCTGGGTTGCCCGAATGGTGCTAACAGGCCTGTACAACGTCGGCGAGATTCCTTTCCACGACGTGTTCATCCATC
>JANXQG010000634.1 GCA_025356915.1 Planctomycetota bacterium
GGTGCTTGTAAACAACTCGCTGCGAAGTCATAGCCCCACAATACGGCTGCCGAAATGCGGATCAGCCCATCGCAAGACCGCCAGCTAGAGACTGGCGGCGCATGCAAGCATCGAGAAGTCGGTCGAGTGACCCAATGCCCCGAGGGCAGGGGGCCTGACACCCCCCTCGCACTCAAAGCAAGACAAGATGTGGTCATTAAGGGTGAAACTCGTCGCGACACAAAAAGCAGCCCCCTGAACAGCCATGGATGGTTCCCATGGTAGTTGGGTAGGCATGAGCCCCTGCGGCGCGCTGATCCATCCTTGCCCAAGACAGTACGTCATCCAACTGATGCTGTGGAGATGCGGCAATTTTCGGGCAAGCGACCCACGTTCACATAGTCGCCAGCCAGATTGCGCGGCAGCCCAATCAACGATAACCATGCCAGCCGCGACGGTCCGTCCTGTCTCCAGGATCCGCGCGGCGCGATCTGGCATCGCAATTAGCCACCGAAACAGAATAAGAACCCAACCTGCCACTCGCTCAACCTCATGCATCCGTTGGTTCTTGCGGTCAATTTCAGAACCTGTCGAATACTCGCAATACACTATGCTCCGACATTCCCGGCGGATTGCCCGAAGCACCTCAGTTTATTAAATGGTGTTTTCCTTGTGGAAAAAGGCACGAACTCTTCATTCTAACCGATGCCTTGCAAATTGCAACTGGAAACAACCCAAAAAAGAAGTTAGGAGTTAGAAGTCATTCCATTGCAATTGAGCAGGCTCCCAATTATGATGGAAGTTGAGCCTTGTAGATTGAATCTCTTCCTGAATAATGCGGCGATGCTCGTTAGCTTATCGTAGTTTCCGCGGGTCAGTTCACATTTTTCACCGTAGGGTGAGTGGAGCACCGAAACTGAGCCTTATCCTTTTGACCAACGACGACGGCATTTACGCCCCAGGTCTTGCGGCCCTGCAAAGGGAACTGGTGAAATTGGGCGAGGTCTGCGTTGTTGCACCGGCCACCGAGCAGAGCGGCGTTGGCCATGCGATCACCTATTTGACCCCCCTGATTGTGAAAGAGGTATTCCAGAACGAGCGGATGGCGGGGGGTGGCGATGAGCGTTGGGGTTGGGCCGTCGAAGGCAGCCCAGCCGATTGCGTGAAAATCGGCGTGGCGGAGTTCTGTCCGCGACGGCCTGATTTGGTGGTCAGCGGAATCAACGCCGGCCTGAACGCGGGCATCAATGTCCTCTATTCCGGCACGGTGGCAGCGGCCATTGAAGGCGCATTTTTCGGCATCACTAGCATTGCGGTTTCGCTGCAATATGAACAGCATTTCCAGTTTGAAAAGGCAGCATGCCTGACCCGCCAGATCATCGAGCAAATTCTGGCCGCCAAGGGACCGGGACCCGAGCTTTACAACATGAACATCCCCACGACAGCCCTTTCCGGCGGGCCGCATTTTCAAGTTGTGCCGATGAACGTGACCCGTTACGGTGACCGCTTTGAGAAGCGACAAGACCCATTCGGCCGTCCGTACTATTGGCTCAAAAGCGGGCAGGCTCCGCTGCTCGCGGAACACGAGACTGACATCTCCGCAATCGCTAAAGGCCGGATCACGGTCACGCCGCTGGACTTCAACATGACCAAACAAACCGTTCTGACGGAGATGGAGAAGTGGCAAATTCGCCTCTCCCCTTCGCCAGAAAGCCACGGAGAAAAAAGCCCATGAAGACAATTTCTTGCTGGCTGCCCGTGTGCCTGATGCTTACGACCGGCTGTGGTCTGGATGGGCCGATTCCGAGCGGACCGAAGCCCGACATTCCTGCTGCAAACAAGGCGGCGGAGCCGAATGCTACGGAAAAACATTCCCCTGACAATCAGAAGACGCCCGAGAAAACCACGGCCGAGACAAAACCCGGCACGGTGCGCGAGAAGGCGGCCGTGGGTATGGGTGAGAAAGGCCGCGGCTATGGTGGCGACATGATCACCATGCCGCTCAGGACAGTATGGACCGCCAAGGAACAGATTGTTTTGGGCCAGATACGAAATTCACTGGACCTCTACAAGGCCAGTGAGGAACACGCCCCGAAGACTCATCAGGAGTTCATGGAAAAAATCATCAAAGCGAATCACCTTCAATTACCCACGTTGCCGACAGGACACCGCTACGTTTACGATCCCAGCACGGAGGAGCTAATGGTTGAAAGGCCCAATAATCTCTGAGGCCCTGACGGAACTTTCTGTTCAGAGGCGCACTCAAACTACACCACCATGAGACTACACCACGCAATTTTCTTCGTTCTGAGTAGCTTTGTTGTTTCCGCCGCCCAAGCCAGCGACGTAAGTTGGATCTTTCGCCCGGGTTATTACACGCATTCGCCGGTTACCGGCCAGCGAGTGGCCCAATATGAGCCGGAGCGGCCGTCGATCGTGCCCACGGATCCGACGTATCAGGAAAGCGGCTATCGGCACCAACTTATCCAGCTTGGCGCGGATCGGTTAAACATCGTGCAGACCTGGGGCGAGGGCACGGCGATCCGGCCCTATGGCGAGTGGGAGCGTCCCTATCGCGCCGGGGCGACACCGTTTGGACCCTGGGGTAATCCGCAAGGCCCCTGGACGCAGCCGTTTGATTCCTGGCAGAACCCTTACGGCCTGAACCGCCAGCCAAATGGCTACGGCCCGTCAGCTTACGGCTCGGGGCCTGTTGGTGCTGGGGCCTGGCAGACAGGACCGCAGGCGATGCCCGGCCGATCCCCGATGCCGTTTTCCAACGCCGTGCCCGGCCCACCAATGCCTGGGCCAACGGGGCCACGCGGACAGGCAATGTAGGCCAGGAGAACTGCAAAGTCCGGGGTCCGGTCCATGTTTTCGGGCAAAGTCCCCTTCGAGATTCGGATCGATCTCGATCTTGTGGGTCACAACATCCCAGACCTCGCTTCACGGTTCCAAGTACGAGTCGAACACCCGGACCTTCTTCCAGTTGTCCTTGTTCTCCTCAATGAACTTCATGTGCCGCTCGGCCTTTGAATACTGGTCGTGAGCCGCCTTGCTCTTGAACACCAAATGCAGGGCTACGTCGAAGTCTCGGTCATTCACGTCCCGCTTCATTTCATCGGCCAGCGGCCCCACTGCGAACCAGACGGTGCCAGGGTGATCCGTAAGGTACTTTTTGCAGGCGGCGATCAGCTTTTCCTTGGCCTGGGGTGCGTTGTCCTTGAGCGAGAAATAGACATCGTGGGCGAGCTGTTTTTCTTCGGCCTGGGCAGAAATACCAGCAAACGCCACGATCGAGGCGACGGTCAATGAATACACGAGGGCTTTCATCTTCGGAATCTCCTGTAAGTGCCAATTGGACGGTAGTACGAATATCAGAATTATCCTTCGGGCTGGATGCGGACGCAAGTATACCGCTCGCGGTCGAGACTGAAACTAACCCAAAGCGCAAGCGAGGTTGTTAAGTCGTTACCTCGCTTGCGCTTCGGGTTAGGATTGGCGCATCAATAACTGTACTCATCACGCTCCGCGTGATGGACTTTCATCACGGCGGAGCGTGATGAGTACGTT
>JANXQG010000639.1 GCA_025356915.1 Planctomycetota bacterium
CTCATCCCGGCGGGCACCGGGTTCCGTACCTATCAGGAATCGGAAGTCCGCATCCGTCCGAACGCCTTGGAAGGCCTGGGACCGGAAAAAGAAGACATCCTCGCTCGCCATTTCCCGTTATTGGAAGGCGCCGGAAAGGCCGATGCCAAAGAAGGCGATAGCCGTGCTCAGGCCAGCCCCAGCCCCTTGGACGCTCTGTTTCAGCATGCAGGAGCTCCCGACGATGACGAGATGGAAAAAGAGGAAGTGGGCGGAGAGGATGTTGACGAAGAGTAAATAGACCGAAGGCAGTTCCCTTGTTATGGGGGGTTGCTGGAAATGGATTTGTCCTGCCCCCCGTTGACAGGCCACAAGAAACCAACACAATGAAGGATTCCCGCCTTTTTAGCGAGGATGCGATCCGAACCTATCGAGTATTTTATGCCGACAATCAATCAACTAGTTCGAAAGCAGCGCATTGCTCAGCGCCGGTACAGTAAAGCACCGGTGCTGGAACAGTGTCCGCAGAAGCGTGGCGTTTGCCTACAGGTCAAGACGATGACTCCCAAGAAGCCAAACTCGGCTTTGCGGAAGATCACCCGTGTACGGCTTTCCAACGGCAAGGAAGTCACCGTGTATATTCCGGGCGAGGGTCACAGCCTTCAGGAACACTCGATCGTGTTGATCCGCGGCGGTCGTGTTCGCGATCTACCCGGCGTTCGTTACCAGGTCGTCCGCGGTGCTCTCGACACTCTGGGTGTCGAAGGCCGCAAACAGTCCCGCAGCCGTTACGGTGCCAAAAAATCAAGCAAGTAGAGGGACTGAGGGTTGGGGGCTTGGGACTAGAAGAAAAAGTAGTCCTGCCCGCTTACCCCGTTTCCCTAGTCCCTGCCCCCTAGCCCCTAGCCCCCTTCATTTATCATGGGCCGAATTACTGCCAGTCGAAAAATGCTTACCGGAGATCCGAAGTTCGGGTCACTTCTTGCCAGCAAGTTTATCAATTGCATGATGTGGAGTGGTAAGAAGAGTAACGCTCAGCGAGTCTTTTACGGCGCGTTGGACATTATTCACGAAAAGATCAAGGACGCCGAGCCGATCGAGGTCTTCACACAGGCCCTCGAGAACGTCAAGCCAAACATTGAGGTCCGCTCGAAGCGCGTCGGTGGTGCCTCGTATCAAGTGCCAATGCAGGTCAATCGGACTCGTCAGCAGTCGTTGGCCATCCGCTGGATTCTGGGTGCCTGTCGTGAAAAGAAAGGGCGGCCCATGCACGAGAAGCTGGCGGGAGAAATCCTCCAAGCCTACAAGCGCGAAGGTGTTGCCTATACCAAGCGTGAAAACGTCCACCGCATGGCCGATGCCAACAAGGCATTCGCTCACTTCGCCTGGTAGGGAGAAGTGAGGAGTTGGAAGTTAGGAGTCAGAATCGAGATTTTGACTCCTAACTCGTTCATTCTAGCCTCCAACTCTTGACTCCCCCATTACTTCTAACTTCTAACTCCCAACTCCATCATGAGCAACAACGACATTCTCCGTGTCGCCGTAGTAGGCGGCGACGGGACCGGTCCGGAAGTCACCGCCGAAGCCGTCAAGGTGTTCAAGGCCGTCGCAGCCTTGGAGGGCATTCGCTACGAACTCAAGGATTTTGATCTCGGTGGCGAACGCTTCCTTCGCACCGGTGAGATCCTGCCCGAGGATGTCGTTAATGAACTAGCCACCTTCAAGGCCATTCTTTTGGGTGCAGTCGGCCATCCCGACGTCGCCCCCGGCGTGCTGGAAAAAGGCCTGCTTCTGGCCTTGCGTTTCCGCTTTGACCAGTATATCAATCTTCGGCCTGTCAAGCTTTTTCCTGGTGTCGAAACTCCGCTGGCCGGCAAGGGGCCTGGCGATATCGATTTCGTCGTCGTCCGCGAAAATACCGAAGATATGTACGCCGGCGTCGGTGGCTGGCTGAAGAAAGGTACGCCTGACGAGGTCGCCACCCAGACGGCCATTTACACACGCAAGGGTTGCGAGCGATGTATCCGCTGGGCTTTCGAGTTCACTCGTAAGCGCAATCAGAAGAAACAGCTCACCCTCGTGGCAAAAACCAACGTACTAACTTACGGGCACGACCTTTGGTGGCGCACCTTCCAGGAAGTGGCCAAGGAGTATTCTGACATCAAGGCCGACTACAACCACGTTGACGCTTGCTGCATGTGGATGGTGAAGAACCCCGAATACTACGACGTGATTGTTACCACGAACATGTTCGGTGATATCATCACCGACCTGGCCGGTATTCTGCAAGGCGGCATGGGCGTGGCCGCCGGCGGCAACATCAATCCCGATCCCGGCGGGGTGAGCATGTTCGAGCCGATGGGCGGGAGCGCGCCGAAGTACACCGGCATGAATGTCATCAACCCCATCGCCGCTATCGCCGCCGCCGGCATGCTCCTCGAGCAAAGCGGCTATCCCCAGGCGGGCCAACGGGTAATGAAGGCCGTGCAATCGGTCACCGGCACGAAGATGAAGAGCCAAGCCGCCGGCAAGATGGGCCACGGCACCAAGGAAATCGGTGATCTGGTCTGTGAAGCTCTGTGAGATATTGGATCTGCCGGCCATTCAAAGCAGCCAAGGGATTCTGTCCCTAGTTTCTTGGCCGTAGGGGCTCGACTCAATTGAGGTCGCGTGTCAAATCGTTCAAATCTTGCGGGATAATGTCGTGGCCGGCCAGGATTGCTCTTTGCTCTGCGTCCAGCACGGGTGCAATACCCACGTATTGTTGCGTCCACCCTTGATACTGTGGCATTGTTTGCAGAAAACGGTCAACATGCTCCTTAAAGTTATTCACATCCGAAAGCAATTTCTTGGGAGATCGCTTGCAGGAGCCAAAGCGAATGGCCTGTTCCGTCTTGTTGACGGCCACCAGATCAATCTCCGTGTCGGACCTATCCCAGAATTTTTGAACTCGATGGGTAATCGGAAAATCCCCAATCCCCCTGCGGCTACGCTCTTCATAGAGTTGGCCGACGAGTTTCTCCAAAGCTCCTCCCTCGACATCCGCTAGGCGCTGATCGGCCTCTTCAATCAGGTCGCCAAGAGGGCGAAACGCTATCGCGGATACCGGATTCGCCAAAGCCGCAAGCCACGAGCGAAGAAAATTATCGGTCACGGATCGAAGGGGCGATGAACTTTCAAAAAAAATGCGGCGCAGCAGAAGCTTGCGCTCGGCGGAAAGTACTTGCTGCTCGTAGCAGTCCCGGTAAAACTTGGGCACTCCTTCAAAAAGGCTCCAGAGGAACAGCAGTCGTTCGGGGGTCGGGGCGGCATGATCTTGAAGGATCAATAGGATTGAGCCGATGTCGAGATGCGTGAGATCAAGGGTGTCGGTAACTCGGTTGTAGAGCGGTGCGGTGCGATCTTCGAGCAACGCCATCATCTCGGTATGGACCGAACCAAGGACGATCAACCCTCCTCGCACTTGCTCGGACTTGTCAGCCAACCGATCCACACCCGCCTGCAAGTACGAGCAAAACTCTTTGTAACCTTTGCGGTTGAAGTATTGGAACTCGTCCAGAATGAGGATATACCCTCCTTCAGCCATCGTCTCCACTGGGTTCGCAACTTGTGCGGAACAACGAGGGCTACGCCCTCGTTGTTACACACATCTTTTGGACCCCATCCGGCTTGCCCGGATGGTGAACAAGGTTGAATGGCTAAAATGGAGAATAAAGACCAACACGACCCCATCCACCTTGGTGGATGGTGAAGGAGGTTGCTTGGCTACGTCGCAGATGTAGGTAGCTGGATAACC
>JANXQG010000283.1 GCA_025356915.1 Planctomycetota bacterium
CCTACCTACTTAAAAATCCTCAGTGTTCGTCGAACGCATGGGCATAAAGTTCCTTCTGCTCCAGGCGATAGCAACAGGCCGAACCGGTGGCTGGCGTAGCTGACTCAGCGCGCGTGACTTCCGAGAACGGGAATCGTCCGAAGAGCAAATCGCCAAACTTGATCTTCAGGCTGTACCAGGCCAACATGTTCCCCGGCTCCTCCTGGACCCAAATCACGGGCGTGCCATCGGCAAATTGCTCCAAGGCCGCCTTCAACTGCGACTGTGGCAGAGGATGCAATTGCTCTAGCCGTAGAATCGCCACGTCCGGGTGCCGTTGGTTGCGGACCTCCAAAAGCTCGTAGTATACCTTGCCGCTGCACAACAACACGCGGCTCGGCTGCTTGCCCTTCATCGTCGTGTCGGAAATCACTCGCTGGAAGCGGCCGCGGGCTAGATCCTCCAGGGACGAAACGCAGGCCGGATGCCGCAGCAGGCTCTTGGGCGTCAGCACGACCAGCGGCTTCTTCCATCGCCGGATGGCCTGTCGCCGCAGCACATGGAAGAACTGGGCCGGCGTGCTGGGTACTACGACTTGCACGTTCTCGTCGTTACCTAGCCGCAGGAATCGCTCTACCCGTGCGCTGGAGTGTTCCGGGCCTTGGCCTTCAAAACCGTGGGGCAGCAGGAGTACGACGCCGCTGAGATGCCGCCACTTCTCTTCCGCACTGACGATGAATTGGTCGATGATCACCTGGGCCACGTTGGCGAAATCGCCGAACTGCGCTTCCCAGAGCACCAGGGCATCGGGATAGCCGAGGCTATAGCCATACTCAAAGCCCAACACGCCCGCTTCCGACAATGGGCTGTTGTAGATCTCGACCGTCATCTGCTCTGTCGAGAGATTTTTCAGCGGGAAGTAACTGTGACCGTCTTCGGTATCGTAGAAGGCTGAATGTCGGTGGCTGAATGTGCCGCGGATCGAGTCCTGGCCCGAGAGGCGGATTCGGTAACCGTCCATCGACAGCGAAGCGTAAGCCAAAGCCTCGGCCGCCGACCAGTCCAAAGGCTGTATTCCGGCTGCCATCTGCCGCCGGCCTTCGAGCATCCGCTTCAATTTGTGGTGGAGGTGGAAGTTGTCGGGCAATTCGGTTAGCCGATGCAGCAAAGAAGTCAGCCGCGGCAGGGCAATGCCGGTCTCGACGTCATCCTCCATTCGCTCCGGACCCCCATGGTAGCCTTTCCACACATCGCCTAGGACCTTTGGCCGCGGTATGAAATCCTCACGGCGGGCGAGCGACAGGGCATACTCGAGGCTCTCGCGGCGATGGGCAGCGATCTCGTCGCCCTCGGCCTGGGTTACTTCACCCAACGCCAAGAGATGTTCCATGTAGGCATCGCGGACCGACTTGTGGTTCTCGATCCACTGGCACAGCAATGGCTGGGTGAAGGCCGGCTCGTCGCCTTCATTGTGGCCCCATCGGCGATAGCAATACATGTCGATCACCACGTCGCGGTGGTACGTGGCGCGGAAGTCCAACGCCAAGCTGATTACCTGGGCCACAGCCTCCGGTTGCTCGCCGTTGACGTGAAAGATCGGAATCTGCAACATCTTTGCAATGTCGGTGGCATAAGTGGTCGAACGGCTCTGCTCCGGCGGAGTCGTAAACCCGATCTGGTTGTTGATCACCACGTGGACGGTGCCACCCACCGAATAGCCGGGCAACTGGCTCAGATTAAGCGTCTCCTGCACGATCCCTTCGCCGATAAAGGCTGCGTCGCCGTGGATCAGGATCGCCATACTCTGCTCGTGGTTGAAGTCGGCGCTGCGATCCTGCTTGGCTCGCGTTAGCCCCAATGCCACCGGATTGACAAACTCCAGATGGCTCGGATTGAAGCAGAGCGAAAGGTGAACCTTCTGGCCTGTCGAAGTCACGTAATCGTTGTAGTAGCCCAAGTGATACTTGACGTCGCCGCCGCCGCGATACAATTCAGGATCGATGTCCTCGAATTCGCGGAAAATATCCTGCGGACTCTTGCCGATAATGTTGGCTAGCACATTGAGCCGACCGCGGTGGGCCATGGCCATGACGATTGACTCAGTGCCCTGGGTTGCGGCCTTTTCGATGGCCAAGTCGAGGAGTGGGATGAGGCTTTCGGCCCCTTCCAATGAAAAGCTCTTGGCACCGACAAACTTCCGGCGGATGAACTCCTCAAAAATCACGGCGTCGGTCAACCGCGTGAGAATGCGAATCTGTTCGTCGCGGGAAAGCTTCAGGCGGTTCTGTGATTCTTCCATCCGCCGTTGAAGCCACTCGCGCACTTCCAGTTCGTCGATGTGCATGAACTGGGCACTGATCGATCCGCAATAGGTATTGCGGAGCCGATCCATGATGTCGCGGAGCGTCTGCGTGTTTGAGCCGGCAAAGGTGTAGGTCGAGAACTGGCGATCGAAATCGGTTTCCGAAAGCCCCCAAAACTTTGGTTCCAACTCCGGCGGCATGGGGCGCGGGATGCCTAACGGATCAACCTTGGCGATCAGATGTCCACGAACCCGGTAGTTGCGGATCAACAGGTCAACGCTTTCCTGCAAGCGGCCTTGGGTGTGCGAGTCCAGGGTGCGGTTGTCCGCGACCGTCGAAACACCGCTTCGTAACGGCTGCAAAATCGCTACCGGGGCCGGCGGCATCCCACCCGGCTTATCTTGCAGCACGCGAAAAAAATCTTGCCACTCCGCAGATACCTGAGCGGGATTCTCCTGATAGAGTGCGTAAACCTGCTCGACGTACTCCGAACTCAGCAGTCCTAGTTCCAATCCAGGAATCGTTGGCATGGTTGAAGACTCGTTCACAAATCCATCCCCGCAAAGCGAGTTAATGGCTAATCCAAACAATTCTAACAGATGTTTCTGTCAAATTTTAGGGATGCCCCATTTATTTATTCATCACAAGTATATGACGAAATGGCGGACTCGCATTGCAAATAGGGATATTTGTGTAAAATACACGAAATACAGCCCCCCCTCCTAGTCAGGATTATTCATAAATTGTAGGGTGCGTGGAGCCACCCCTGTAAATGTATTAAGCTGTTACTATTTCAGGATTTATGGTATTACCTGCTTTCATGGGTGAGGTACAAATTAACCATGGAAGCGGGAGCGACAAGGATGTTGCTGCGCAAAGCGTTTCAATTGACATCCGCCCCGCAATCCGCCAAACTCAACACGTAGGAACACATTTTCGGAGAATCTCAGATGCGGTTGATATTGGTCGATCATCCCACGCCCCAGCGGCGGAACTTTTATCCCCTGGCCCTTTCCCGGCCAATCTGGGAACTGCGCTGCGGCATGACTTCGCTCGGAGAAAAGCTCTTCGATCGCATCCGCCCGGCAGAAGTTGCCTGCTTCTTGCCGCCCTACTTGGCCGAGGTCTGGCGGCAAGGCTGGCCCGTCAACGATCCCAATAGCCTCTCCGGCGCGGACCTCCTGGTGGTCGATGCTCGCGTCAAGGCCACCAGTCTGCCAAAACTCGATGAAGGCCCGAGTCGCGTATTTCTCGATACTGACGGCGAGATCCTCGCCGCGCGGATCGTCCAGGAAGACCTCGCAAAACTCGGCGCAGATTCCATCGACGCACTGTTGCTCTGGGCCAAGCAGAACCTTCCCACGACGGATACCAAGCTTCCGATATGGAATTATATCTGGGAATTGATCCTGGCCAACCCGGCACAACTGACCGAAGATTTCCGAACGGCGGGCCGTAGCGGCATTGACACCGAAGCCAAGGTGGAAGAGCCAAGCGCCATCCGTGGCAGCCGGAGCGACATTTTTGTCGGCCGTGGCGCAAAGATTCATCCCATGGTCGTCCTCGATGCCGAGCGGGGACCGATCTTTATCGACGTCGGCGCGGAGATTCATCCCTTTAGCCGCATCGAAGGGCCATGTTACATCGGCCGCAATTCGATCTTATTGGGCGCCAAGTGCCGCGAAGGGAATTCGATCGGTCCGATGTGCCGTATTGGCGGCGAGGTGGAAGAGTCGATCATCCAGGGCTATTCCAACAAGTACCACGATGGCTTTCTCGGCCACGCCTATGTCGGCCAGTGGGTTAATCTCGGTGCCCTCACGACCAACAGTGATCTCAAAAATGACTACTCGGACGTCAGAATCACGCTCGACGGCCACACGCAGATTCCGACCGGTTCAACGAAGGTCGGGGCGTTAATCGGCGATCACACCAAAACCTCGATCGGCACGTTATTGAACACCGGCACTTACGTTGGGGCGATGACTCTGCTTGTGACCAGCGGCAAATTACTCCCAAAATTCATTCCCTCGTTCGCATGGTATCTCAACGACACGATTAGCCAGGGTACCGGCAAGGCACCGCTTTACGCCACCGCCCGCATGGCGATGGAGCGGAGAAAATGCCCTTGGACCGAGGCTGACGAGGCGATGTGGAACGCCGTTTATGAAATCACCGCAGAAGAACGGGAGAATGCGATCGAACGAAGCATGCGGAGAACATGAAAATGAATGAAGAAATTCAACTACTCGCACTGCGATAATTGGCCAGTGCCAATTGAAAGACCCAGCGTGATGCGGCCACGCTGGCGGCGGTAGCCAAAATTGTGAAACCGGCGAGCGGCCAGTTCTGCTTTTCCAGCGGCCAGACAAGTATCCGGGCAGGAATGTTCACCACAACCAACACGGGAATGATGAACGTGAAAAAGGACCGTAACGGCTCGCCCAACGACCCTGTGTAAATCTCCATGGGGTAGCGCGAGAAGGTCGTGATGTAGAACCAGAAATCGTAGAGCGTCTGGTTGCGACCCATCCATACCGTCGAAGACGCCAGGGCGATCATCAGGCTATAGTAAATCGCCACGCCGCAGATCACATAGATCATATAGAGCACGACCTGCATTACCTCGGGAACATAAGCCAGATGCACGAGCGAGTAACCTAGCAGCACCAGGCCCAAGACGAGATTGGAAAGCGAGGACCACTCCACGCGACGAAGCGAGACCAGAAACTGCGTGTCGATCGGCTTGAGGAGGATGAAGTCTAGTCCGCCGGTACGGATCAGGTCGGTCAATTCATCGACGTTCGTCATGAAAAACGCTTGCAACAGGGCGTTGATTACCATACTGGTGGCGAAGAACGCAAAAAATTCGTAACGTCCCCAACCGGGGTTTTCCCCAGTGTTGGCACCGATGAAGTCCGTGTAGTGGAATATCAATAAGTAGAAGATTAGGTTCAGCAGCATCCAGGCCATCGAGGTGATTGAGTCGATGATGAAATTGCCGCGGAAGGTCATGTCGCGGACCAGGCTGTTCCGGGCGAACGTGAGAAAGACGCGGAAATATGCGGCCGTTGTGCCCATGTAAATCAACCTCCATAAGCGCTGTAGCGGCGCACTCCGTAGTGGAACATCGTCCGGGCCGAGAGATAAAAGAACATGACCCAAAATGCCTCGGCCGCCAGTCCCCATGCCAGATCCGCACCGGTAACCTTCTGCAAAAAGACGGCTGCCGGGAAATAGGCCATGTATTGCAGTGGAATGATTTTCATCACCGTCGGCCAATAGGAAGGCATCATGTCCAAGGGGAACATCTGGCCGGAGAAGAAAAAACTGACCAGCATGTAGACGAACAGCAGCGAGCTGACCTCCAGGAACCAGAAGCCGATCATTCCCAACGTCGCCTCCAGGAAAAAACCGAGCAAGAACGCCATCAACAGCGACGCGATGAAGGCGAGCATGGTCCACAGGTCCGGCCAGCCGCTGAAGTAGCCTCGACAGATCCAGAAGACCAAAGCGAACGGCCCTGCCGCCACGGCGTAATAGACCAGCTTGTGGGCCAGCCGGCTCATCAGCACAAAGCTCAACATGTCGACCGGTTGCAAAAGGTATTTCTTGATCGTGCCGTCGCGAATATCCCGGGCAATGCTGGAGGCCAGGCCCGGCATGCTGGAAAACGCCCGACTGACCATGGTCAACAGATAGTAAGCGATCAGGTCGTGGTAGTTGTAGCCGGCGATCGGGCTGGGTCCGCTTGTCATGCCGCGGAAAATGGCATCCCACAGAAAGACCTGCGTTACGATCGGCAAAAATCGCATCAGCGTGCCCATCGCAAAATCGACGCGATAGGCGAGTCGCTCGACGATGCTGATTCGGAGAACGGTGAAGTAGAGCATGGGGTAGAAACTGGGGAAAGGTTCAAGGTTCAAGGTTCAATGAAGCGAAGCCCAGAAATTGGCCCTGAACATTGAACATTGAACATTCTTTCATTTTCCTTCCTCCTCCTCTTTGTTGTCCTTGAACACTTTGGCAATAATCTCTTCCAGCGGCGGGTCTTCGACACTGATATCTTCGATGGCATATCGGGAAAGAATGGAGGAGAGAACCTCGGTCACTTTACTCCGCTCGATCCGTAATTTCGCCCGGGGCGGCTCGATCAGCAGCACCTCGCCATAGCGGCTCAAGTCGTCGGGCATCTGGCCGTCGGCAACCAAGAGCGAAATGACCTTCTGTCCGCCGAATTGATCGAGAATCCCTTCCAGCGAGCCGTCGTAGATGATCCGCCCCTGGGCGATGATCACCACGCGGCGGCAGAGGGCCATGACATCCTTCATGTAGTGGCTGGTCAGCAGGATCGTGACTTTCCGCTCCTGTTGGTACTGCTTCAAAAAATTCTGAATGTTGTGCTGGGCGACCACATCCAGGCCGATCGTCGGCTCGTCGAGAAACAGAACCTCCGGACGGTGAAGCAAGGCAGCGATAAGTTCCATTTTCATCCGCTCGCCGAGCGACAGTTCGCGAACCGGTCGCCCCAGCAGGTGTTGGACGTCGAGCACATCGGCCAATTCGTCGCGGGTTTTTTGGAACTGCCGCGGCTCGATGCGATAAATATGCTGATGCAGCCGGAACGATTCGGCGGCCGGCAGATCCCACCAGAGTTGGTTTTTTTGGCCCATCACGAGGGCAAAACGGCGGCGGTAAGCGTTTTCGCGTTTCCAAGGCACATAGCCCATGACGGACGCCGTGCCGCTGGTTGGGGTGAGTACGCCGGAGAGCAACTTGAGCGTGGTTGTCTTGCCCGCCCCATTCGGCCCCAGAAAGGCGACGAACTCGCCTG
>JANXQG010000645.1 GCA_025356915.1 Planctomycetota bacterium
GAACGTGATTCGGCCCTTCAGGTCCAGCTCGTGAATAGCAAGCGGAACGATCTGAAGAATGTCGGCTGCCATTTGATTTTCCTGGAAAGCCTTCTCCAATGCGACGACATGCTGCCGCAACTCCTCGTTCTCCGCAATAAGTTTGTTGGTATTGTCTTGGTTCGTCATAACCAACGTGTCCTCTGGGTTGAGCATCTCGCAATTCTCGAGTGGGCATTGTACAATAATCGGATCGGGGGGCATCGGGAGTAACGCCGAAATTCGTGCGGATCCAGGTATTTCCGCATTAAGCTGCATAAGTTTGGGACTTCGACCGGCCCGTACTTCACTTGGCCAATAAGTTACAATAATTGTGGTCTATTTACTTTCCACCAACCCATCGGGAGTGTATTTCCATGAAGAAGTATCTTACAGTATTGCTGGTTTTCGTGGCCGCTGCTCTGTGCAGCGGCGATGCCGTTGCTTTTGCCAAGAAGAAAAAGCCGGACGCTCTTCCACGGACGTCTCCGAGTTTCAGCGAATTGGACAAGGACATGGACGGTAAAATAACGCTGAAGGAATACAAGGTTGGCTTCCCCGACGCGAAAGACGTCGAGAAGGAGTTCAATTCCTTGGATACGAATGGCGACGGTACCCTCTCCATCAGCGAGTATAAAGCGGGTCATCCCGATCCGGTGCCGCAGAAGAAACCGAAGAAGGGCAAAAAGAATGCGTAAAATGAATCAGAAAGCGGCCCTTGCAAACCGCACGGTAACCGTGTAAATAGGTGGAACGGGCAATTGTACCCATGATCTCGATCTCACGTGCGATATTCTCTTTTGAAAGGTGGAAATGATGAAAAGCTATGGTAAGTGGGGCCTGTTGACGATGGTGCTTGTTTCTGGGGTGTTCTTCCTTGGTGCCGAGACCGCCCCCCCCAAGCCGATCAAGCGGGTCGGAATGGTCGTCGGCGTCAAGCCGGATAAGATCGAAGAATACAAGCGGCTGCATGCCGACTCCAATGCGGGCGTCCGTGACCTGTTGACCAAGTATCACATGCACAACTTCTCGATCTACCTCCAACAGATTGAAGGGAAATGGTATGAGTTCGGCTATTATGAATACACGGGTGACGATTTCGACGGCGACATGGCAAAGCTGGACGCGGAGCCGCGGAATACCGAGTGGCTCAAGCTCTGCGACCCCATGCAGCAGCCGCTGACCGGTGAGAAGAGTTGGACAAAGATGGAGCGAGTCTATTACAATCCGTAAAATGTTCAACAAAGTTGGAGCGGGTTTACTAAAATCCTTATATGATGACTACCATGCGAGCTGCCGTCCTGCACGGCATTCACGATCTGCGAGTTGAAGAGCTGGCTGCGCCGGAACCAGATCCCAGGCAGGTTCTGCTGCGGATTCGCCGCGCGGGGATCTGCGGGTCTGACATACATTACTTCGAGGACGGCCGGGTTGGCAGTTTTGTTGTCACCGCTCCGTTCATTCTCGGCCATGAAGTGACCGGCGAGGTGGCCGCCATGGGAGAAGGCGTGGATGGGCTCTGCCTGGGCCAGCGGGTTGTGGTTAACCCGGCCCGACAATGCGGACAATGCGACTATTGCCGGAGCGGTCGAGGTAATCTTTGTCGCCGCGTACGAATGCTCGGCAGTGCCAGCACCAAACCGCCGACCAACGGCGGATTCTGCCAGTACCTGGCGATCGGTGCCGAGCAGTGCTTTCCGATCGGCCCCGAGATTGACGACGAGACTGCTGCCATGATGGAGCCGTTTGCCGTCGCGTTGCACGCTGCGCATCGGGCTGGCTCACTCGCCGGCAAGCGGGTGCTTGTGACCGGCGGCGGGCCGATCGGCCTGCTGGCAATCATCGTCGCCCGGACCTATGGTGCTGCTACCGTGGCCTTGAGCGATCCGGTGGAGAATCGACGTGCGATGGCCGCGAAGGTTGGGGCCGATGCCGTACTCGATCCGACTGCGGCCGGCTTTAGCGATGAAGTTGCCCGTCTGACCGGCGACGGGTTTGACGTGATGTTCGAGGCATCCGGCTCTCCCCCGGCAGTTCGGCAGGCGTTTGAGGTCATCCGTCGCGGTGGCACACTGGTGCAGATCGGGTCGATTGCGCAACCGGAAATCGCGCTGCCCGTCAATCAATTGATGGTTCGCGAGATCCAGTTTGTCGGCTCGTTCCGTTACGGCAACGTGTTTGAAGAAGGTGTCCGTCTGCTGGCGGCCGGACGGGTTGACTTGCGGCCGTTGGTCAGCGATGTTTTTCCCCTGGCCCAGGCTCCCCAGGCACTGGTGGTGGCTTGTCAGCGCGATCGGGTAGTCAAGGTACAGATTGATTTGAATTAAGTAGCGTAGGCGTCTCGCCTGCGTTCCCCGTTAATTCAGCCTTCGAGAGAGCTTTGATGAAATTTGATGACTTAAAGAATAAAGTGGCCCTGATCACGGGGGCGAGCAAGGGCTTGGGCAAGGCGATGGCCCTTGCGCTGGCCGAGGTCGGAGTAAAATTGGCACTGGTCTCGCGGGACAAAAAGCTGCTCAGTGAGGTCACCGCGCAGATAGCGGCAATCGGTGCCGAAGCGGTCGTATTCCCTGCGGATGTGGCCGATGAGGCCCAGGTCGTTGCCCTGGAAAAGGCCATCGCCGCCCGTTTTGGCCGCATCCAGATCTTGATCAACAACGCTGGCATCAATCTTCGCAAGTCGATCACTGATTTCACGTTGGAAGAGTGGAACCGCATCCAGGCCGTGAATGTTACCAGTGCGTTTCTCATGTCGCGCTCGTTCGTGCCGCATCTCCTTGGACAGGGTTATGGCCGGATCATCAACATGACGTCGATGATGAGCCACGTTTCACTCCCCGGCCGTACCGCCTATTCCACGAGCAAGGCCGCGTTGCTCGGATTTACAAAAGCCCTGGCCCTGGAACTTGCCCCTGAGCAAATTACGGTCAACGGTATCAGCCCTGGCCCCTGCACGACGGAAATCAACCGGCCGCTCTTGGAGAATCCCGAGCTGACGCAGTTCTTCCTCTCACGGATCCCTGTAGGTCGCTGGGGACGGCCGGAGGAAGTTGCTCAGTTAGCCGTATTCCTGTGCAGCGATGCCGGCGGGTTCATCACGGGGACCGATATCGTCATTGACGGCGGCTGGACCGCACAGTAACGAACACATAAGCATATTCAAAAGAATCAAGTAACTACGTTGCAAAAGGTTTTCATCCATGAAGTACAACTTGCTCGGCCGTACCGGATTGAAGGTCTCTCGGCTCAGCTTTGGCGCATCGTCGTTGGGCGGTGTTTTCCGGCCGGTCGACGAGGCCGATGCGATCCGCGCCGTGCATGCGGCCCTGGACTGCGGAATCAATTACTTTGACGTAGCACCCGCTTATGGCGGCACGCGGAGCGAAACCGTGCTGGGCAAGGCCCTCCGCGGCGTACCCCGCGAACGCTATTATCTCTCCACAAAGGTCGGCAAGTATACCGACCCGGCGGCTTATGGCAACGATACGCTCGATTATTCGCGAGGGCGGATTCGGGCGTCCCTGGACGAGAGTGCCGCACGGATCGGCGTCGAATACTTTGACATCATTCACATCCACGATATCGAGTACCAAGGGCGGAAACATGCAGAATGGGCCCTGACCGAAGGGCTGGCCGCCGTGCAGGAACTCAAGCGCGAGGGTCGCATCGGCGCGGTCAGTTTTGGCATCTATCCGATCGATCTCTGGCATCGGATCTTCAACGACCATGACGTCGACGTCGGCTTGGTCCACAATCATTACTGTCTCAACGACACGCAGCTTCTATCGCTACTGCCGCGAGTCCGCGAAAAAGGAATTGGCGTGATTAACGGCTCGCCGTTTGCCAGCGGCTTGCTGATCGACCGAGGCCCGCCGGACTGGCATCCGGCATCGGCGGCCGATCGCGCAGTGTTTCGCCAGGCAGCCGAGTTCTGCCGGCAGCAGGGCAATGAAATCAGCAAGCTGGCCCTACAGTTCTCCAGCCAGAACGAAGAGATTCCCACGACGCTGTTCAGTTCGGCCAGTGTCGCGTCGGTCGAGCGGAATGTCGCATGGCACGAAGAGCCGTTCGAACCGCAGTTCTTGGCCGAAGTGCAGCGGATATTGCAGCCGGTCTTCAATAAAGAGTGGGATTATTAAGACTGCGGAGAGATAAAGAGACAGCTATGTCAAACGACGAGACTTCCGATGCCGCAGTGGTCGCGACCGACATCCTTGTCGCGGGCTTGGGCGCCGACGCGATTCTACAGCGAATCAAACTGCCCACATTGGGCAGCACCGGCTGCGAGATCGTCACCTGCCACATGCCAGACGGTAGCCTCAGGAAGTTGTTCTGCAAATTTGGTCCCTTAGCCGAAGTCGAACAGCCGGCCCATTGCTTTGGCGTGGCCTATGAGGCGCAAGTTTACGATCAACTGTTGTCCGCATGGCAGGGTGATGTGCCGCGATTGCACGGCGTACTGCTGGACGAGACAACGCAAACCGTTGGCTTGGCATTGGGCTACCTCGACGGTGCGGCACCTTTGGATCAAGTGCAGCAGCCCAAGGCCGGCCTACTGGCGGCCGCGCGGTGGATCGCCGGCTTCCATCATTGGAGCGAGACGGCGGCCGTGCCGTCGTTTCTGCATCGCTACGATACCGAGTTCTACCGCGTCTGGATGCAGCGAGCAGGCCACTTCACCCGCCATCTGCACGAGCGTTACCCATGGCTGCCGGAAATTTGCGAGCGTTGCCAGCGTCATCTGCCTGCCATGTTGCCCCCCGCGACGATCATTCACGGTGAGTATCAGGCGAACAACATTCTCGATGTTCATGGCCACAACATGGCGACCGATTGGGAGTCGGCCGTACTCGCCGCCGGCGAGATCGATCTGGCCAGCCTTACCTGGGACTGGGACGACAACGTGGCCTCGCTTTGTGAGCAGGAGTATTGTCTTGCTCGCTGGCCCGACGGAACCCCCGATGATTTTGCCTTGCGACTGGCCGCTGCCCGTGTTTTTTTGCATCTTCGCCAGCTCGGAGACTCCGCGGAAGAAGACGGGTCCGAATCGCGGATTGCCGAAGTGGAAGAACTCCTGCCGCTGGCGGAGAGGCTGAGGGATTTGGAGAAGTAGTGTGGGCCGAGTGAACCCAGGTTCGTCGCGGATCTCCTGACTACTGCTGTAAACATCTTTGCGAGGCACGAAATGCGACGAATTCGCGCCTTCCAGGGGTTTGCAACGAGGTCGAAGATAGCCTGCCAACGCATAAGGGCATGATTATTGCCACGGTTCTTCTTCTCATTGAAAGGACTTTCTGGGCCGTATTGTATTGCGAGTTCAGAACACGATTAGTACGTGCGAGAGCATGCGCAAGTCGAGCCGTTATCTGAGAGGCGTTTGCGACGAAAAGCATTCCCGTTGCGTTTGCTCACAAGAAGATTGAGGAAGAACAGCGAGTGTATCACCCCTCCACCCATCGTAGCGACCTTTCCACGGCCTTGAGCCAGCGACCGTACTTCGCGTCGCGCTGGGCAGCGGCCATTTTCGGCAAATACTCGCATTGCATGGCCCAATTCCTTGTCAGTTCGTCCATATCTTGCCAATACCCAACGGCCAGTCCGGCGAGGTACGCCGCCCCAAGAGCCGTCGTCTCGGCCACCTCGGGCCGGTAGACGGGTACGCCCAAAACATCGGCCTGGAACTGCATCAGCAGATGGTTGACCGAAGCACCGCCGTCTACCTTCAATGCGGCCAGCGCAATGTCGGCGTCCTTCTGCATCGCCTCCAATACGTCGCGGGTTTGGTAGGCCATCGATTCCAGTGCCGCCCTGGCTAAGTGGGCCGCAGTCGTGCCGCGGGAGATGCCGTGGATCGTGCCGCGGGCGTAGGGATCCCAATACGGCGCCCCCATGCCGACAAACGCCGGCACGAAGTAGACGTCGTCGGTATCGGCCACATGAGCGGCAAGCGTCTCGACTTCCGCGGAGCTGGCGATCACCCCTAAACCGTCGCGGAGCCACTGCACAACCGCTCCGCCGATGAACACGGATCCTTCGAGGCAATAGGAAATTTTGCCCCCGATGCCCCAACCGATCGTGGTCAACATGCGATGCCGCGACTCGATCGGCGTGGTTCCCGTATTCATCAAGAGGAAACAGCCCGTGCCATAGGTGTTTTTGGCCATGCCGGGCGCAAAACAAACCTGGCCGAATGTGGCCGCCTGCTGGTCACCCGCTACCGCGGCGATGGGCACGGGGCCGCCAAACCACTCGTTGCTCGTTTGACCATAGACCTCACTTGACGACCGTACTTCCGGCAGCATGGCTCGTGGCACACGGAGAATTCGCAGCAGTTCGTCGTCCCAATCCAGGGAGTGAATATTGTAAAGCAACGTGCGGCTGGCGTTGCTGTAGTCGGTTGCGTGGACGCGGCCGCCGGTCAATCGCCAGAGGAGCCAAGAATCGACCGTGCCAAAAAGTACCTCGCCCCGTTCAGCACGGCGGCGGAGGCCGTCGTACGTGTCGAATAAGTGCGAAATCTTCGTGCCGGAGAAATAGGCGTCGATCACCAAGCCCGTCTTGGCCCGAAAAGTCTCTTCAAAACCCTCGGCCTTCAAACGATCGCAGATTCCGGCACTGACGCGGCTCTGCCAAACAATGGCCGGTGCGACGGCGCGGCCGGTCTGCCGATCCCAGAGGATCGTTGTTTCTCGCTGGTTGGTCACCCCCACCGCCGCAAGATCGCCGGCAGTCAGCGACGCCTGGGCTAGGGCCGCGCGTGCCGTTTCCAGTTGCGATGACCAGATCGCTTCCGGGTCGTGTTCCACGATGCCCGGAGCCGGTAGAATCTGTGGGAACTTCTGCTGGGCGGAAGCGACGATCAGTCCGGCACGATCGAAAATGATCGCCCGGCTCGACGTGGTTCCCTGATCGAGAGCGAGAATGTATTGGGACATGTGAACGGCACTTTCCTGTCACAATGTCAGTATAGTACTCTTGAGGCGAAAAAACAATTCATACTATCCACCTTGCAGGAAAACTGCAAAGTCCAACGCGAAGGGGTCAGGTCCATGTTTTCGGGGAAGGATCTCGGGTGAATTTCATTCGTTATCGCCGAAAAATGGACCCGACCCCCGACTTTGCAATTCTCATGATCCGCCTTATATCATTCTTGACCGTGCATAGCATAGAATGGATTAGACTGTTGTATCTGGTATTTTGGCTTACAGGGAACACCACGTGGGCAAAGGATTTCAACTCGTTCTTCATGGTATTAAAGGTCTCGACGTTCGCTCGTTCGACCAAGCACGGGTTGTTTTGGGTCACAGCAGGGTGTGCGACGTTTCCTTTGAATCGCTGCTATACCTCGATCGCAAACATGCTGAAATCCTTTCCGATGCTGACGGTTGGATCATCCAGGATCAGCGGAGCCGTCAGGGAGTTGCCGTGAATGGCCAGCGGGTTGTCAGGCAGAGGCTCAGGCATGGCGATCGGATTGTTCTGGCACCCGATGCCGCGGAGCCGGTTCTGCTGGAATTTTGGTTGCCGGAATCTTCCGATTCAGGGCCGCCTCAAGCGATTCTGAGCGAAGAATCGGGAGCGACCAGCGTCGTCGCCAGCATCGACCTTTGCGAACTATCGAAGACCTTGGGTGAATCCGGCCGGGGAAAACACCCTACGATCGAACAGCACCCGGTTAATGCGGCGGGCAAGATATTGGCTATTCCCGATGCCTTCGGTCGATCCTTCTTTGAAAGCACGTCCCAACTGCCAGTTCTCAGCATGTTCAAATCGGCCGGTGAGATCCTGCTGACCCAAGAATCGCTCGACGAAATGCTGCAACAGGTCGTGAACCTCATTGCCGAGCATCTGCCAGGACGCAGGGGCGCGGTCTGCATGGTCGATCAGGCTTCCGGCGAGATTCAGCCTCGCTGCTTCAGCCAAAAACGTGGAGCGTGGGGCGGGGGGCAGGGAGCGTGGGGCGGGGAGCGTGGGGCGGAGAGCGGTCTCCAGCCGCCGTTTTTGATCAGCCGCAGCATATTGCACGAAGCCGTCCGCGTGCAGCGTGCCATGCTGGTGGCTAGCGTCGCCGACGACCCTCGTTTTGACGCAGCAGCCAGCATCCAGCAGATGGGCATTCGCTCGGCCATTTGCGTGCCACTTTATCATCGAGGTCAGGTCACGGGCTTAATCTATGTCGATTCGCAGGGGGACGCCGGGCTGTTGAGTAGCCGTGATCTGGAAGTCCTGACCGTGCTGGGCCTGATGGTCGCATCGGGTATTGTACAGATCTCGCTCCGCAACGATGTCGCTCGGGAGCGGACGATGCGAGACCGCTTGGCCCGTTATAATTCGCCGCAAGTTGTCGAGCAAATCATGAAGCTTACGCCGCGGCAGGAAGACGAGATGCAGGCCGAAGAATACGATGTCAGCGTGCTATTTGCCGATATCACTGGCTTTTCGACGCTTGCCGAGAGTTGGTCGGCGGCCGAAGCGGTGCGAGTGCTGAACCTGGTGTTTGAGCGTTGGACAGCCAATATCTTTCAGCGCGATGGCACGTTGGACAAGTATATCGGCGATGCCGTAATGGCGGTTTTCGGTGCCCCGTTGCGGCAAGCCGATCATGCCCAGCGGGCCGTGGCCACGGCCTTGGCCATGCAACAAACGCTCGACGACTTGAACCGGTTGCGTCCGCATGATCCTCCGTTAAAGTTGCGTATTGGCATCAATTCGGGCCGCGTGATTGCCGGCGATATTGGCTCGCCGCTGCACAAGTCCTATACGGTGATTGGCGACGTGGTCAATGTGGCTAGCCGCTTGGAGACATCGGTAGCCCTGCCCGGTCAGATTGTGATCGGCCAAGCAACCCATGAGGCAACCCGAGACCTGTACGGCTGCGAGCCACTCGGCGAAGTTCAACTCCGCGGCAAGCGGCAAACGATTCCGGCGTATCGGGTGCTGGCGAGTGGGGAGTAGGAAGCGGGGAGTAGCCCCATTGTTCGGCTTTTTCTCGCCTCGGCCACGATCATAACCTTGCCACGGCCCCCACTCAGGCTTATACGTCAAAGTTTTTTGCCGCGCCCCATTGCCCTGGACTTCGTGGGACGAGAATGGCTACAAGCTGGCCGCGGGTGTCGACGGCGGCGATTTCTTGGTCTGCGGCTGAAGTGGTGACAGGAATGAATAGCCCTTGACGTACCCGCAGGACTTCGGCCGCCGTTAGCTCTCGAACGGGCAGCGCGGACAATGCCATGCGAGGCGGATCCAACCGGGCCCGCCAATCCAGGGCGGTCAGAGTGCCTGGATCGACGGCCGTGTCGAGCATCCAAGGACCGATGGCTGTCCGCACTAGCGCCGACATCACGGCAGCCGTGCCGAGCGATTCGGCTAGGTCACGGCCCAACGAGCGAATGTATGTCCCGCTGCCGCACTCGATTTCCAGCACCAATTCGGGATATACGTAACGCGCAACTTTCATCGAGTAGACCTCGATCGGCCGCGGCTTCAATTCCACCGTCTCGCCACGCCGGGCCAGATCATAGGCCCTCTGGCCTGCCACCTTCAGTGCTGAAAAGATCGGCGGGCGCTGTAGAATACTACCGACGAACTTCTCCGCGGCGGCCTCGATTTGAGCGGCTGCGGGAATAGGCGGATCGGGCAGCAGGGTCACGGGGCCATCGGTATCTTCCGTCGCACTGCTTTGCCCCAAGAGAAACGTGCCGGTGTAGCACTTTGGCATCCGCTGCACATACTCAATCAGCCGCGTGCCGGACCCAACGCAGATTACCAGCACACCGGTGGCCAGCGGGTCGAGCGTGCCGGCATGGCCCACCTTGGCCGGGCGGGCCAGCCGCTCGACCAGATTGACCGCATCCCGGGAAGTAATCCCGGCCGGCTTATCGATATTCAATAGACCAGAAACAAGCAAAGGATGAAGAAGCAATGATGTAAGATGAAGAACCCCGCCGCTAGCATAGATTGTAACACTCGGATAACATGAAAGGAAGAA
>JANXQG010000661.1 GCA_025356915.1 Planctomycetota bacterium
ATGGGTAGCATTCCACCCGAAGGTCGTCCAGCGTGAAACGAGCTTTAATCAGCGATCTCCACAGCAACCTCGAGGCACTCGATGCCGTGTTTGCCGATATCCGCAGTCAGGGAATCTCCGAGGTCTACTGCCTCGGCGACCTGCTGGGCTACGGTCCTAACCCCCGCGAGTGCATCGACATTGTCATGCAGTGTAAAGTCTGTCTGCTGGGCAATCACGATCAAGGGGCCTTGTTCGATCCGGAAGGATTCAACTCGGGTGCTGAGCGGGCCATTTTTTGGACTCGGATGCAACTGGAAGAGGGCGGCTCGGCGGTCGAGCGGCAAAGGCGCTGGGATTTTCTCGGCGAGTTGCCTCGCAGTCATCAGGAAGACAAATTCCTCTTCGTCCATGGTTCTGCCCGAAACCCGCTGAACGAATATGTCTTTCCGGAAGACATTTATAACCGCCGGAAGTTGGAAAAGATCTTTGCCCTGATCCCTAGGTATTCGTTCCAAGGTCACACGCACGTGCCGGGGGTGTTTACGGAGCAATTTCAGTTCCTTAGCCCTGAGGAAATCAATTATGAGTTCCGTCTGGGCGAAGAGAAGGCGATGATCAACGTAGGCTCCGTCGGCCAACCCCGTGACGGAAATCCCAAGGCATGCTACGTCGTGCTGGAAGAGAACGTAGTTCGTTTTCGCCGTGTTGAATACCCGTTTGAAAAGACGATCGCCAAGATTTATGACATTCCCGACCTGGACAATTTCCTTGGCGATCGGTTACGGGATGGGCGGTAGTGACAGAGCTATTGGTGGGACTCGCAAGCTCGGCCTACCTTACAATTTCCTTCCCGTCGTGAGGTATCGCTTTACGGCATACTGAGGTTAAGTTTACATGCAAGAACGACAACGATCCGCGTCGCCCCCTTTAAGCAACATTTTGATGTTCGTGGTCATCCTGGTTTTGGCCTTGGTGGTCTATCCCTGGATGATGCGGACTTTCTTTCCGCCGCCACCCAAGGTTGCCAATGCACCGATTGCGCAAGAGCAGAAAGATGGCAAGGCCGCGCCTGAAAAGAAGACCGAAGCGGACGGCAAGAAGCCGCGGGAGGAGAAAGTCAAGTCCGATGAGCAGGCCAAATCCAAGGCCGTGGCCACCAAGGATGCTAAAACCGCCGTCCAGCCTGAGGCCCAGGCGGACAAAGCTGCGACTCCGCCGAAAAAGAAAATCGACGAGCCACGACGGTGGGTTACGCTTGGGTCGGTTGATCCCGATCCGAAAAATCCTTACCGCATGTTGGTCACGCTCAGCAACGAAGGCGCGTCGGTGGCCCGGCTCGAACTCAGCAGCGAACATTACCGCGACTTGGAAGACCGCAGCGGCTATCTCGGCCACTTGGTCATGGACAACTCCGACAGGGGCGAGGGCTGTCTGGTGCAAGTGGTCGGGGCAGGCACACCTGCCGCGGCAGCCGACGTCAAGCCAGGCGATCGCATCCTCGAACTGGTATACCAAGGGCAGACGTACAAGATCAAAGATCCGGCTGGCCTGGAGTCGGCCCTCCGCAAGACCAAGCCGGGCAAGACCATCGAGCTGAGAATTCAGCCTGGAAAAGACCCCCTTCCCAACAAGAAAGTGGAGCTAATTCGCCGACCGCTGGAAGTCATTCGCCCCGAGCGGAAAAAGCCAAACACGGCTTGGACCGTCGGCGGCCCGCACGATGCAATCAACTTGAATGAGAATTCTCCGCTCTCGTTTCTGACGACTTTGCAGGGCGTTGACAAAAATCCCAATAATCTCCCGCCGGACGTGGATCCTGAAGCCAAGTGGGATGAGGAATTGACGCGGGAGATGCCCGGTGTGGCGTTGCGCAACGTGAACTGGCGTATCGACAGCGAGACCAGGGAGCAAGAAAACGGCCCGATCACCAAGGTCGTGTTTAGCTGTCCTGTGCCGGAATATCATCTTACCATCACCAAAACGTACGAATTAGTGAAAGTTGATGGCGAAGCGGCGACCGAGCCGGACGCCAAGGCCTACCATTTGATTTTGAGCCTTCAGGTGACCAACAACGACACCAAGAAGCAAGAAGTTGCTTACCGTCTCGATGGCCCCAATGGATTGCCGGTCGAAGGTTCCTGGTACGTTACCAGCAAGGTAGGACGGACATGGAGCGGCGAGGGGCTTCGCGATGTTATCTACCAGTTGGCGAAGAGCGATGTTAGTGTTGCTACAGCCACGCAACTATCGGAAAAGTATTTTAAGGGAATCGGTGAAGCGACCGAATTCAACGATCATCCTCCGCAGTTTTTCGGGGTGGATGGCCAGTATTTCTCCGTGGTCATGATCCCGGAAGCCAAATCGACCGCCACCAATATGGAGCGCGCGGTGGCATTCCGAATGGGTGACGTCGCGGAGCAGCACAAATCACTGACCAATACTTCGTTCCGCCTGATCAGCAAGCCGATATCGCTTGAGGCAAAAGAAACCTCGCCGCCACAACGCTTCGATATATTTGCCGGTCCCAAACGGCCGCAACTCTTGGCGAAATACGACCTATCGAGCGTGATCTGTTACGGCTGGCCGATCTTCCAGTGGGTGGCCGTGCCCATGACCTATATCCTGGACTTCTTCTTCGGGATCGTACACAACTACGGACTGGCGATCGTCATGTTGACGATCGTCGTTCGTTTGGCCATGTTCCCCATGAGCCGTCGGCAGGCGCAAAGTGCTCAGTTGATGCAGAAAATCCAGCCCGAGATCAAGGCAATTCAGCTTAAACACAAGAAAGACCCGGAATCCGCCCGCAAGGCTCAGCAAGAGCTTTTTGCCAAACACAATTACAATCCCTTCGGCGGCTGTTTGCTGCTGTTGATCCAAATGCCGATCTTTTTGGGCCTCTACCGTGCCTTGCAGGTCAACGTGGAGTTGCGTGACGCCCCCTTGATCTCCCACGCCGTACGTTGGTGCTCCAATCTGGCTGCTCCCGACATGCTCTATGACTGGAGTTGGCTCATGCCGGATACCATAAACAACGGTGTAGGTTACCCCTGGTTTCCTCTTTTTGGCACTATGCTGGGGATGGGGCCTTACTTGAACTTGTTCCCCATCATCACACTTGGGCTATTCTTGGTCCAGCAGAAGGTGATGATGCCGCCGGCGGCCGATGAGCAGGCGGCCCAGCAGCAGAAAATCATGAAGTTCGTCATGTTCTTGATGGGGTTCATGTTCTTCAAGGTGGCTGCTGGGCTCTGCATCTACTTTGTGGCCACGACGCTTTGGGGGCTGGCCGAGCGGCGATTCCTACCCAAGGCTGCGCCGGCGGGTGGCGATAGCGATTCAGGCATCGAAGATGCGACGAGCCGCGCAGCGAAAGTCGAGCGACCCAGCAGTGCCGAGCGCGAGGCCATTCGCCGCAAGAAACGCGGAGGCAAAAAGTAGGTGGGGCCTATTGACAATGCATTCCATTGAAGCTATTGGGCGGTTCGATAAGATTGACCACCACCAAAGATCGTGATACGATCGAAGAAGAAAAAAAGCGAGAAGAATCCGAAATGATTACTGTCACGATTCCCGTCGAATTTGAACCATTCATCGAGCAGGAGATTGATTGCAAGGAGCGTCTGAAGTTCACGATCAGGCGTCTTAACGCCGGACAGAAAGAGGGCCGGATTCGTTTCTTTGGCGACGGCACGGGCGAAGGGATCTGCTGGGAGTCCCTTGATGCGGCCACCGTGATGAAGGTGCGACAAGCGGCGTAAAGACAACAGGAGAGGGCGTGCAGCGGCCTACCGCTGGCCTTCCTTACGGGCCTTCAGGCTCGTTCCCGCCGCAGGCAGTATTCGGCCCGTGCTAAAGCACGGGCCGAATACCGGCTTCGCCGGGAATGACCATGAATGGCCATGAAAACGCTCGGCGGCCCGCCGCTGGATTGCCGCTTTTTCTCAACGATTGCCGCTAGCCCTCCCCCGCCAACTCAAAGACCAACTCTCTCACGTGCTATCTCCATCGAACAGTCGTCCTGACGTTCTCGTGCCGCGATTAGTCGGCGTTTCATTGCTTAGAATTGAACCGATATAGACCCCGGCCTTTGCAGTTCTCCTGAAGGATTTCACCCCCGGTTGCCTTTACCCCGGCCGGTAAGGTATCCTTGAGAGAGGCGTTTCACCGCAATTCGGGCGGTTGGCCCAAAAGGAGAGTCTAATGTCGATGATTTTTCCGGGCATGGACCCGTATCTGGAGAATCCGCAGTTTTGGCCGGGGGTGCATAATTCGTTGATTATCTACCTGCGGGATCAACTACAGCCTCTCTTACGCCCTCGATACGTTGCTGCGGTGGAAGAGCGTGTGTACGTGGAAGGCACCGATCGCCAATACGTCCCGGATGCTTTGATCCAGCAGCAGTCAACACGTCCACGGCGTTCCGGCGGCGCGGCCGTCGCCAAAGAAACGAATCCGGCCCTCTTTCTGTCCGGCGTTAAGACGCCTGATCGTGAACTTCAGACGCTCCTTGCAATCAATCTCCTGCTCGATGAATGGTTCAAAT
>JANXQG010000683.1 GCA_025356915.1 Planctomycetota bacterium
CACGTACAAATTCAAACCCCATGTGGTAGGCGACATGCGAAAGGATCTCGGCGTCACGGTGCCGGCTGAGGAGTATTGCCAGATTGCAATGCCCCCCCATCGCCAGCGGAAAAAGAATATATTCGTGCCAGAAGATGTAGATTTTCTGACCGTGGCACCGCGGCGAAGCAGGATTGACGTCTGGATCGTAAAACACGGCGCGATAGTCAAGCGTATTCATCCATGCACGGACGGCCGTGGAGCCAGCCAGAGCCGCGAGTTTGTGCAGGATGGGATGGTCAAATTTCATGGGAGTTGCGAGTTGCGAGTTGCGAGTTGCGAGTTGCGAGTTGCGAGTTGTCAGTTGTCAGTTGTCAGTTGTCAGTGGACGGTGGGGAATACGCATGGATGTCTAGTCGGGCCACTCAGCCGCTCACGTTGACACGAACAATCTTCCTGACAACTGACAACTTCTTCCCACTACTCTCCCCACTCACCGCTAAACACTTCCACCGCCGGGCCTGTCAGGTGTACGTGCCCGTCTTCGGCCCAATGCAATTCGAGGTCGCCGCCGGGCAGATGGGCGAGAATCTTCCGCTCGGTACGGCCACTCAACGCGCCAGCCACGCAAACGGCACAAGCCCCGGTGCCGCAGGCGAGGGTTTCGCCGGAACCCCGCTCCCAAACACGCATGCGGATCTCCGTACGCGACAGCACCTGGACGAATTCGGCGTTCACGCGGCGAGGAAAATGTGGATCGGTCTCGACCTTCCGCCCAATGCCCAGTACCCAGTCATCGCTGAGCTTATCGACGAACGTGATGCAATGAGGGTTACCCATCGAAACGCAGGTGACGCACAGTGTCCGAATAGAACCGCCTAAGTCAGCAATACTCAGATTGGCATTGACCACGGGACTGCCCGGCAGCGTGGTAGGAATGAGGGCCGGCTCCAGGATCGGCTCGCCCATATCGACTCGCACGCGCTGCGCCCGCCCGTCGGCGACTTCCAGATTGAGGGTGAGGATGCCGCGGCCCGTCTCGATCCGCAGGGTTTCTTTGCCGCAGATGCCATGATCGTAGACATACTTGGCCACACAACGGATGCCGTTGCCACACATCTCCGACTCGGAGCCGTCGGCATTGAACATCCGCATCCGGGCGTCGGCCTGCTGGCTGGGACAGATCAAGATCAGTCCATCGCTGCCGACTCCGAAGTGCCGGTCAGAGATTTTCCTAGCCAGTTCGTCGGGCTGTTGGGGAATTGGTTCGGTGAAGCAATCGACATATACGTAGTCATTGCCCGCGCCTTGCATTTTGGTGAAGTGCATTGTGGTATTCTAGTCCGCGGACGAACTTGCGGCAACGGGAGGCGAAATGGAGGCGAAATGGGCGTAGGGTGGGACCAGCGAGCCTTAGCGAGTGCCGGCCCTCCATGAGCGAGAATAATCAAAGTAATGGTGGGCCGTCGATCGCTTCGCGATCTTGTCCCACCCTACGGCTAGGTTACCCACACAAATCGATCATGTTGCCGCTCTGGCCGGTAGGGTCTTGACCCTGGGGGTGATGCGGCTCTTCGTGGCCGGAATCCTGCTCACCATGCTGCTGGGGAAACTCCCACAAACGCCGCCCGTCGGCGTCGCGTTCGGAGGTCTGGTGGTTGTCGCCATCGGCCTGGCCAATGCCGGCGGCCATCTCGGCCTTCTGCGCGCTATGAGTGCGAAGTTCCCTCGCGGTATTTTCCTGTTGGGCACGGTCGATTTCGGAACCCCGGGTCTGAGCCAGGGAAGTGCCCGCCACGCTGCCGGCGATGCCGGAAAGGGGTCCTATGCTCATCGGTTCTCCTGCAAATTCTTCAATGCCTGATTCACGCCGGGGAAGGCTTCCTTACGGATGTCAGGATCCCGCAAGTTGCCGCTGACGCGAATCTGCATGAGTTGTTGACTTGCTCCCGTAAAAAAGTTGCGAAGCGCGGGCACGCCGGAGTCGGCACGGCCGACGGTTGCTGCCAACACCATCTGCGTGTCGCCCTGGAAGTTCATCTCACCTTTGCCCGACAGGCTGATGGCGTCGCCATTAAAGTCTAGCTTGTCGAAATAGACATGCTCGCCCTCAACGTGGAAATCGATGTCGCTTTTGCTGAAGGCGTTGGGGTCGGGCGCATGGATGCTCAGAATCTTGAGCATGGAAATCATCACCGGCAGCTCATAGATGTTGGCATCGCGGAGTTGCAAGCGGCCGTGGCCGCCCATGGCGGCTCGGTTGTGGCCGAATCCATGGAGTTCCACGGCACCGAAAATCCGTCCGCGCAGATTACGGTTGTTGCCGGCCAACTCGCGGGCGCACATGGCCAAATCGGCGTTGGCAAGCGTTGCTTGAAGACTGTAGCGAGGCTGCGAACCGATCGATGCCCAACCATCGCCGTAGATCGCGCCGCCAAAGATTTTGGCTGTCACGGGCCGCAGTGCGGCCTGCGGCTGGCCGCGCGGCAAGAGGCGGTTGTCGCGGCGCGCCACCCACGATCCAAACATCGCCTCCCGGTCATCGATCCAAAACGGCCCGAGCACTTGCGTGAACTGGCGGTCCCGGCAGGTCATGGAGTCGAGGGCCAACTCACCACGCATCTGGAATTTGGTTCCATCGGACGAGCCGGTAAGACCGACATTGCCGTAAATGTTTTCCAGCCGTACACCACAATCGATCCCCACCTGGTTCAGCCCCACGTTCAGGTTCCATTGCGAAGTCATCGGCTCGGCCGGATTCGCCCCCCGGGCCAGGAGGATGCTCCCTTGCAGACTCATGGGGCCTGTGGCGTTCAGTTCACCCAAACCCTTCTTGAGCTGCGGCGGCAGGGCCTGCATGAACTGCCGATCCATTCGCAGGCGATCGACCGAAAGGCGATCGAGACGAAGCTGCCAGCCACCGTCGGGCTGGAAACTGCATATTCCATTGCAGGCCATCTTCACGGGACCATGCCAAGCACTAAACCGTTCAAAGGTCACTCGCCCGCTGCTATAAGTGAAGACACCTTGCACATTCTCGACGCGGCAAGGAAAGTACACAGGATCGAGCGAACAGGTCTCGCTCCGTGGTTCGGCGCGAACCGTAACGTCCAGCAGGTTGAGCTGGTCGATGTAGCGGACATTGGCCGTAAGCTCGATGATTCCACGCGGTTGAAGCAAAGCCCAAACTTGCCGCATGCCCGGCTGCAAGGCGTCGCGGAGCTCGCCTTCCAGCGGCACATTGGCAGCGCACAGCCGCAGCGCCAATTCGTTGCCCTGGGGTGTATGCGTGAGCGTGCCGTCGCCGGTAACACGGCTCGTGCCGTTGGAGCCTTCCAGATTTCGGAGCCACCAGTTGCCATCGATCATCTCCATTTCGCCACGAACATTTGAGATGGCGTACGGAAAGCGATCGTAGCGAAGCCAGCAGTGGCTGGCGCGAAGCTGGAGATGTTGATGAATCGGCCCCTCGGCGATTTCGCGGGCTAGCTCATACTCGAAGCCGATGGTTCCTTTCAGCTCCATCGAACGGGTCAGCGACTGGGCGTGTGGCGGCAGAGCCTTGAGCAGTTTCTCGTCAATGGGTAACTCATCGCTCCTGACTCGTAGCCAGCCTGTTGGTCCGTCTATCGGATTGAGGATCTCGCCCACCAGGTGGACTAGCTGGTTTTCGCTGAACGTCGAGAGGTTCATTTGTAGGCGGTCGTCTTTCAGTTCCAGCAAGCCGTTACCGTGTTCCAGTCGGTAGGGGAATTTGTGGTGGGCAAACGAGATGTTTTTGCACTCGATCCGGACCTGCGGTTGCCATGCGCGACCATCGTAGCGGAGCTTGATCTTAGCATCGACCAAGCCTTCCGGCCGGAGCTTCTGCCACTCCTCCTGGAGCTTGCCGGGTAAAATCGCCAGGAGCTGCTCGTCCAACGGTAACTGGTTGATCTCGGCCTCAACGGCTAGGGTGCTCGATGGATTCAGGCCGCCACCGCACGTCAACGACAGTGTGGCCTGGTTGCTGCGGGCCTTGAGTTCCCGGATGGCAAAGCCCTGGTTATCGACGTGTACCGTGGCTCGGATCTCGGTCAGCGGATGGGGCAGTCGTGGGTGGTCGATGCGACCGCGGGCCAACTGGCCGGTAATGTCAAATTTCCACCGCTCCGGCGATGCCGGATCATAGTTGACTTTGAAAACGGCCTCGGTCTGCCCTCGCAACGAGCCTAGCACGGAAAGATTGCGTCCAAAAGCATCAGGCAGGACGTTGCGCATCTCAGGAGAAATCTCCACGCCGTCGATCTTGCCGGCGAGGCTCAACTCCGGCCGGTCAAAATCGACTTCGCCGTCGAAAATCACTTGGCGAAAATAGTCGCCGGTGGCCGTGCCCTGGATTCGCTCGCGGCGCGTGGTTTCCGCTTGGCCTTCCGCGCGCGCGATCGGTGAGAGCGCGAGGTTGACGTCGCGGAGGGTCAGTGTGCAGGCCACGGCCTTCGTGGGATCGAAGATCTCAATCGTGCCATTCTCGAAGCGGACCTCGGGCGACACGTTGCTGAGTCGCGGCAGCGGCAATAAGCGGGCTGCGCTCCAGGTACCGTCCGAACGACGGGTCATCCGTAGCGTTGGCCGACGAACAATCACCCGGGTGGGCTTGAGTTGGCTGCTGCACAAATCGGACAGATCGGTTGGGCAAGCCAGGAAGCATTCGTCGTAGCTCAATAGCTCGGCACCCGGACCTTCCGCCTCGGGATCGATGATCGACAGCCCGCGAAGGGCAATCCCTTCGCCCTTCATCAGCACGGCCGAGCGGAGCTTGACCTGCAAGCCCGGGTATTGCTTGGCAAGCAGTTCCTCCACATGGCGGCGAATATCTTCATCCATGCGATGATAGAAATAGGGCACCAGAAGCGCGGCCCCGATCGCGCAGGCGATCAGGCCCCACTTGAACCAGAACCAACAGAAGCTGATCAGGCGCTTGGGGAGAATAGCAGCAATTCCGTTTGCTTTCATGCAACGTGTCGGCCTCGATCGTAAGTTGACGAACTGATGGCATTGCTAGCAGTATGCCACCTTCCGATCGAGGCAAACGTGTCGCATTGAGTGAACCAATCGACCAGTAACCGGGGAAGGCGAACTCCGCTTGCCCCCCAAGGTGTACTATGGGGACAAAATAAGGCGGGCATGGTACTCAGACAAGGGCGGGGAGGTCAAGGAGAAAATCAGGAAAACCACCAAGGGGGGGTGTTTTCGAGACACTATGCAGCAACTCAGCCCGCGCCTGGGCTGATGAAACGCCAATAATCTCGGTAAACTGGGCTTGTCAGGTATTTTGGATCAATTCGGGGACACATGACTTAATTCGTATTCTGTTTCGGTTTTGGGCCGCGTTTTTGGGGTTTGAGGACACGACCTATCATTTCCTCCAGACGACCAAGGAAAGTTTCGTCTCCCAGCGGCCGGCCAGTGCGACCGTGCTGGCGT
>JANXQG010000013.1 GCA_025356915.1 Planctomycetota bacterium
ACGCCAGCACGGTCGCACTGGCCGGCCGCTGGGAGACGAAACTTTCCTTGGTCGTCTGGAGGAAATGATAGGTCGTGTCCTCAAACCCCAAAAACGCGGCCCAAAACCGAAACAGAATACGAATTAAGTCATGTGTCCCCGGAATGCCCGAATGCCCGGAATGTGCCTTTACTTCCCTCCGCCCAGCAAATCGTCCCCGTCGGCGGCCCCTTTCTTCGCCTTGCCGGCGCGCGCGGCTGGCGTCTTGGCGTGCGCAGCATGTTTCTTAGTTCCCGAAAGCGGATTGGCCAACTCGATCGTGATCGATTCCGCCATGACCATATTCGGTCGGGCCTGACTGCACTTCCCGCTCACCGTGACCTTGTCGTCGCGCTGGGCGGCGCGGAGGTCGGCCATATCCACGTCGATCGTTACGTCGCTGGCCAATTCACCCTTGATCGTCGGACCGTGGCCCGCCGCAACGGAGATCGCTCCGTTCTTACAGAGCTTGATCGTTCCCCGCACACTGAAGGTGCCGGGAAATTGCGGAGCGGTGCCATGCCCTTTGCCTGGCTTGCTGGCCGAGGCGTCCCCGCCCAACGGATCGGTTTCCTTCTTCCCGTGGGACTTACGTCCCTTGGCTGGCGGCGCGTCGCCGAGGCCGGCATCGGCTCCCTTCGGCTTGGCATTCTCGTCACCCTTCTTGTCTGGGGCGGCAGACTCCGGCGGATAGAGCCCGACGGGCCGCTCGGTGGTGGGCGTGACGACGACCAGATGGCTGATTTTGTCTTTTACCGCCCCTCCTTTGGCAACCTCGGCCACGAATTCCACGGTCACCCCCGACTTCAGATAGTCTTGCTCCGCCGTGCCGGTGACGCTGATTTGCGTGTTGGGCATGACGATGACGTACATCGTCTGGTTCGTGTTCGTCGATATTTGGAGCTGGCTGGGAGTGGCCGTGATCAGCGTCCCGCCAGTCTTGATCGGCTGCATATTTTGCATGCGCTGCATGGCAGGATTGTTGTTTCGCTGAGCCAAAGCCGTGGAGGCCAGCAGAAACACAACACTGAAAACGACCCCGTAGGACAAGACGCGGAGGGACATGGTCAGAACCTTTCGTACTGAATAGTGCATGGGTAAGCGTGGAGGGAGGGATCCCAGAGCAACCGATACCTTAAGGATATATCCACGGAAGGCGTTTGAACAGCAGGAGAACTGCAAAGTCCAACGCGATTACGAGGCCCTTGTTGACGCCACGCGGACGATCACTGGCGAACGCGACTTGCTGCGGCAGCGGGTGGCGGAACTCGACGCGGCCAATCGTCGGCTGGTCGATATGCTGTGGGGACGCCGCAGCGAACGCCGTAGCGAGTCTTCCGATCAGCAGCATTTGAACTTCGGCGACGCGCCGGTCGATCCGCCCAGCGCCCAAGAGCAAGAGATCATTACGGCCCAGGCCGATGCGGATACGTCGGGACCGTATCGAGGAGCGGGAACTGGTCTCCGACCTCAAGCGCGGTCGGCGTGCCAAGGCACGTCTTGCAAGCTGCGCCGCGCAAGCTGCGGAAACCAAGTAACCGCCCGCCCGCGTTCTACCTCCCGTCGCCGGCCCACCGTCGCCGCTCACCGTCCCCACGCGTGCCTTACCCGGACGCTAACACTTTAGGACGTAATCGAGACACAATACCGAATAATCATGGCTAGCCATCGGGGACCGGTTGATCTACAACAAGGCCAAGAGGGGGGGGGTGCGGGATCGATCCCTGCCATCGTTTCCCATCGATGAAGGGGAGCCGTCTTCAGGCAATCGCGACTTCGATCTTTTGGCCCGCCTGGAGAACTGTTTCCGCGGCCAGTTCGATCACAATCTTTGCGTTCTCGACGCGATGTTGGCAGGCGGCCTCCGTCCCGTTGACGGTGACGCGGACGCCCTTGGGGTTGGCCTTGTCGGCCAAGGCGAATGTCAGAGTACGTAACCGGAGCTTGCCCGACTTTAACTCGATAGTGTCGCCCTGCCGAGCGTCGTCTCGCTGCTGGCTAAAGGTGCCCCAGCCCTCGGCCGTGGTAAAGGCGGCGCGGAAGTTCTCGGGTGTCAGTCGAGGCGTGAAAGCGAGATGGCCCTTCGGACCATGATACTCATAGCCGCAGGCCGCCAGGAATACGCCGTAACTGGCCATCGACCGGGCGTAATGGTCGCCGCACTCGACTTCGTTCCAGGGATTGCGCCGCAAGGCGTGGTAGCGGTCGTGAACGGCCCGGGTGATCGCCAGCCCCTCTTGGACCATCCCTTCCCAAATCATGTGGCCGGCCACCTGGTACTCAAAACCGTTCATGCACTCATTGAAGTAGAAGTCGAATCCGGTTCGGACGCGGGCTTCATCCCCCTTGGGCCATGTACACATAATCAGTCCGGCCTCGCCCGCCATGGCGTACCAACGGCCGGGTTTGTTCTTGGCGCGGAAGGGACCGACATCCGGCGTGAAATTATAACTCCAGAGCGACGCCAATGCCTTCTTCACGTTCTTTTCGTCCAGAATCCGGCCCAATCCCACCTGATACGCCCAACTTTGCCCGAATATCTGGTCAACCTCGCAGCCGTTGTAGGAGCCGACCGTCTTGACGTGATTCTTGTCGGGACTCTGAACGTAGTACTCACCATTGAACAGATCGCGGTCAAGGCTTTTCCGGCCGAGTTCGACGATCTCGTGCATCTGCTTCGCGTAGGCGTCGTCTCCAACTTCATTGGCCATCGCTTCGCACGCTCGGGCGGCGGCAAGGTAAAGCGAGCTGAGCCAGGCCACTTTACCAAACCAGGCTTGATCGAGGGTGTTGTGCTGCGCCCCTTCGAGGATTCCCTCGTGGTTGTCCATTCGCACCAGGCATTGCATGGCCAGCTTCACTTTCGGCCAGAGCTTCTGCAGGAACGCGGCGTCCTTCGACATCTGGTGCTCGCGATATGCTCGCAGGATGCAGCCGGCTTGGCCATCGACTGCCAGCCCAGCCTCTTCGCCACGGTGGTTGATGACGCCGGTCTTTATATCCATCGCCGTGCCGAAATCGGTCCGTTGCCGCAGATCGCGTTCCAATTCGGGGAATAACCGGCCGACGGCGTGGGCGTAATGCCAAACGTGCGTGCAGGTGCCGGCGCAGCAACATACGCCCTCCCAACCGTAGAACCGGCCGTTCTTCAGCCAATGACAGGTTGAGCTGGCCAGGATCGATGTATTGGCGAACGTCCGATCGAGGAACCAGTAGGGTAGCGTGGAGTCGTACCATGTGTCGTGCCAGAGCCGCGTCTGACGATAGAGCGCGTCGAAGTTCTTGGCTACGTGTTCGGCAACCGCTGATGCCGTGGAATAAAGGGTCGCGTAGAATCGCCCGTTATCCTTGAGTCGCAGGTTCGGAAAATTCCAGGTGATCACAAACGTGACGGTAGCCGACTGGCCGGACTGAAGCGATAGCTTTCGAGCCAAGGCTCCAACAAGCTTCTTTTCGATGGGGACCGAGGCCGAGGGCATGTCGGCAAGCTTGGCTTCGGCCAACGTGCCTGCCGGCAGCGATGCCGCGCCAATGTCGGTTGCCTCCGGAGCGAGCAAACCAAGGCTCATGGTGCCGAAATCGTGTTGTTTGCCGAAATTGGCGGCCGCTGCCGCGTTCGGGGCCTTTACGCTGCAATCGAGCAAGAGGATATCCGCTTGGCGGATGACGCGATTCTCGCGATGGCCTTCGCCGGCCTTCCCCGTGAAGAGGCGGACGGCATTTTGCAGCCAGCCGATCACCTCGACGCCGACGTTCTCTTGGCTGGTGTTCTTCACGGTATATCGCAGGATGGTAGCCGGGAGAGCCGACTCCTTGGCATCCAGGGGAATGAAAGGTGAGAACGCTTCGAGCGAGACTTGAACCGGGATTTTCGAGTCGGCATACTCGACCAGGCCGATCGGATATTCGCCGCGGAATGAGATGTCGGAGAAGCCCGAGCGGTCCAATGCCCGGTACTCGGTCTTTCCGCCCGCCGACACCCGGAGACCGAAGCCCTGATCCAGGGGCGAGGCCGGCTTGGGTGGGTTGGCGTAGTTGCGGTCGGCCGTTTCAAGACGCTGATTGAAAATATCCCAACGCCAGAGCTTTCCGTCGCCGCCGAGGTAAAGTTGCCCGGCGCAAATGCCACCGATCGGCATGCCGATCTTCTCCAGTTCCGGCCCGCGATAGACGGTCGGCGTACCTTGCGCAAAGAGTGACTTCACCCAGGCCGCGTCGAGTTTCTTATCGGCGGGAATCATCTTCTCGAAGTCGGACGCCTGGAATGGGCCGGCCATCACCGTTCGTTGTGGGGCCAAACCGGCCGCCGTGCCCAATGCGACCAATTTCAGAAAATCGCGCCGTTCGATTCCGCTATCACAGCCCGACGGGCAGGAACACTCCTGGATATTTGGCTTGCGCTCGGCTTTGTTCTTCATTAGATCGCTCTCCTTGTGGCTGAAATTGTGGCTGAAATGATATTTCGTTTCACCGGCTTATAGGATTCACTCCAACTGAATCACCAATTTTCTAGTCTATTATATCAAGGGAGCTTGAGTTCGACCATGGCACCACCGCTTGGCAGTGAAACTTTCCGCGAGATTGACTTGCCTTCGTACGTAGCGGTAACTTCATAGTCGCCCAGGAATGCGCGGAGGGCGGTCGCTCCGCCGCAGTTGGTCTTCCGTGTGGCATTCGTGCGCCATTGGCGGAATACGAGGTCCATCCATGCCGAGCCATTGGGCTTGATCGTCCAATCGGTGCGCCATAAAGCGGCCTCGGGAAGCCAATGGCGTCCCTCCCAGAATCCCCAGAGCGTGATTTTTTCCACGGCCGGGTGGGAGTAGAGTACGGTCATGATGTCGCGTTGGTAGTCGGCCTGGACGGCCTCGTCGGAGATATTGATGTCCAACTCCGAGGCATGGAGCGGATAACCGAAGGCCGCGAAGCGATCGAGCATCGCCAGGCAGTCGTCCGGCGCACGGAGGATTTGACTGAAGTGGCACTGCAAGCCGACAACGTCCATTGCCACTCGCTGCTCTTTCAAATAACGGATCCACGCCAGATATCCGTCGAAATGCTCCTGGCTGGGATTGGCCATGTCACCGAAATCGTTGATGGCCAACCGCAGCGATGGATCGATTTGCTTGGCTCGGCGAAAGATTTCGACGACTAGCCGCTTACCCTCTTTGTCCCCCAGGGATTCCTGGAAGAAGCGGTTCGTGTAGAGTTCGTTGAGGGCGTTCCACTCACCAACCTGTCCCTTGCATGCCGTGAGCTTTTCGTCAATGTGGGCCACTACCAGACGACGGACCTCGTCGGGCTTGGCTTTGGCCGCAACAAGGTGTTTGGGCAGACCGTCGGGGATATGCGGCCAGATGATGTGGCAGCCATGAACGTATTTCCCATGCTCGCGCAGCCACTTGATCGCATCGAGCGCAATCTGATGATTCGCTTCCCAGGGAACCTGGCAGGTTTCATATTCGATGGTGACGTGGGTAAAGAGTTTGTCGACCATGTCGCGATAACGGTCGGCGTTAGGGCCTTTCCGCCGCACCAGCATACTGCTGGAAACGGCCGTAGCGAAAGGAAATGCCTGCCTCGTCATGCGAACCTCAACGGCCGTGCACTCGGCTGGCGTGCCGTCGGCGTTGAGGACGCGGATTTTTAGATCGGCCTTGCGAAGCTTGTCGATTCGCTGGGCGGCCGCCTTGCGCCAGGGGGCGGAGGCTTCTCGCCCCGGATAGGTCAGGACGGCGGGCGGGCGGTTTTCGTCGCCGCGAACCTTCACCGTCGTGGCGAAGGCGACGACCGCAAGGAAAACGAGGCAGCAAGCCAGCCGCGTAACGGTTCTGAATGTCGTTTGCAACATCAGGCCTGTTTCGGAAAGAGCTTCCGCAGATATTGCAGATTCCGCCGATGGCTCTCGTCGAACCCTAACGGCTTTTTGCCGGAAACCTCGACCCACTGTTCAATTTGCAGCCAGCCACGATAGCCGATGGCATCCATGCCGCGTCGAACCTGGGCAAAATCGATTTTCCCCTCGCCCAGCAATATGCTGCCGCAGTCCTTGGCGTGGAATTCGCAGATGCGGTCCTTCAGCCAGGTGATTTCCTGCACAATATCACGACCTGCGACGTGCGCGTGGGCCGTGTCAAAGTAGGCTTTTACTGCAGGAGAGTCGATCCGCTGGAGAACTTTCAAGTAATGCTCCACGTGGCATTCGCCCTCCAGGCCAAATACGACCCCGGCCTTTTCCGCTTTGGGGGCGTGCTCTTTCAGCCGGCCCACGAAGGCATCCATTTTTTTGGCGGGCTGATCGATATCGCTTTTGCCGAAGCACGCCACAAGAATGATTTTCTGCTTCATTGCCGAGGCGATATCGATCGCGGCATCCAAGATCGCCGGAGCGCGCTTGTCGGTAGCCAAGGGAAGATCACCAAAGATGCCCAGGGCCAGAGAAGCAATCTCGACATGATGCTTTTGGGCAAGCGTTAGAAATTGCTTTTGCCGATCGGGATTGCGCATCGCCTCGACATTTCCAAGATCGACCTGGACTCCATCCAAACCCAGTCGTGCGGCGACCGCAAACGCCTCGGGGTTGTTGGCACCCTTCAATTCCCAATCGACACCGCCGATCTTAAAACCTTTGGCGGAGCTTTCCGGGATCGGAACCTCGGCGGCCAAGAGCGGGCCCGTGACCGCCAGCGCGGTTAAGGCAGCGGCCTGTTTGAGAACGTCGCGTCGTGAAGTGAGTGTTTTCATTAGTATGCCTTCGTCCTACCGGGCATGGCACAGGCATAGGTGCCGTCCGGGCGTGGCTTGACCGGCGTGTCCGCGTCCCAGGCAAGTGTCTTGGGGGATAAATCCAATTGCGAGTTGATCGCCTTGTCCCATCGAATGACCTGGCCCGAGTAGGTGGCCATACGACCCATAATGGCGGTCATTGTGCTCTTGGCCCCGTTGTCGGCTTCGTTGTAGGGCTTACCGGCCAGCATGGCGGCGAAGAAGTCGTCCATTTCCGTCTGGTGGCCATCGGCTCCCACGCGCCAGCGGATCGGTTTCTGCCCGTTCACCGAGAGGAAGGAGTTGCCGACGCCGTTCAAATCAGCTCGACCCTTGGTACCGTGGGCGTGTTGCGAATAGTTAAATCCCGTTTCGTTGATCTGCCGGCAGTAGCTGAACATCTTCAGGCCGTTGGCAAAAGTGAACTCGACCGTGTGATGGTCGAAGATTTCGCCATATTCCTTGCCGATGCGAACCTGCCGGCCGCCGATCCCTTCGGCCTCGACGGGATACCCCTGGGCAATCCAATTGCCTACGTCGATGTCGTGTACGTGCTGCTCGGCAATATGGTCGCCTGAGAGCCAGGTAAAGTAATACCAGTTGTTGACCTGGTATTGGAATTCGGTCTGGCTCGGCTGCCGGGGCCGAATCCAAATTTCGACGGTATTGAAGTAAACCCTCAGGAAATTCAAGTCGCCGATGGCCCCGTCGTGGATCCGCTGGACCGCCTCGCGATACCGCTCTTCGTGGCGGAGGTGATGGCCCACGGATACCAGGAGACCTTTTTTCTTGGCGTCTTCATTGGCGGCCAGGACACGGCGAACGCCCGGGCTGTCGGTCGCAACCGGCTTCTCCATGAAGACATTTTTGCCGGCCTTCACGGCCGCCTCAAAATGCGCTGGGCGGAAGCCGGGTGGGCTGCACAGCAGCACCATGTCCACGCCGGAATCGATCAGCTTCTGATAGCTGTCCAGTCCGGCGAACTTCCGCTCGGGCGTCACATCGACCAGGTCGGGCTGGTCCTTGCACTCCTTCCGGATGTTTTTCAGGCTGATATCCATCGGGCTGCTGAAGGCATCCGCCAGGGCGACGAGTTTGAGCTTGGCGCCGGCCGCGTTCTTCAGGGCATTGACAGCCGCCCCGGTGCCACGGCCCCCGCAACCCACCAATCCAATCCGAATGATATCGCTGCCGGCCGCATGGGCGGAGCGAGCCAGGCTCAAGCCGCCCGCTAGCACGGCACCGGCTGCGGCCGACCTGGCAAGGAACTCGCGACGAGATGGAAGCATGTCGGAGGGCAGATGATTCATTACTTTTGTCTCCTGTTTATCAGATCTTACATGTACTCTAGCCCGGATTATTCATCGTAGGGTGGGTGGAGCACGGAAACTCAATCGCAGTGGTGCGTTGCGCGAACTAAAACGGTATTCGACCATCGGG
>JANXQG010000073.1 GCA_025356915.1 Planctomycetota bacterium
GAACCGGACGGCTTGCGCCGTGCCGCTTTTTGGTGAAACTCCGAAAGATACGACCTATGCGAGACACTACACTAGAGCCTACCGATTTCGCTTGCCCATCTTGTCCTTCTTTCAGAATGTTCCTCGGGCCTCTGACCGGATTTTGGAAAATCGAAAAGTGTTGACCAACAAATTCCCCACGTAAATGGGCCTCTCTACAAGGGTTACGTGGAATCTGCGCGAGTTTTGGCCAGTGGCAGATTTCGGCACAAGCCTGAACCGCAAACGAAGAACCACCCGGAATTAAGAAGCGTGATCAGATCAAGGCGATTCAATTCGGCCTGATTTACGAGTCGAATTTCACCGCCTCCGGGGCGTCTTAGAACTGAGCCGCTGGCTGCAATCCCTTCTGGATCGGTCCCAACCGCGTCCTGCTTAAGGTCCCCTCCCGCTGCGGAGCAGCCGCCAAGAGTTTGGCAAAGCCCGCATGCACGATCATCACGACGCCGATCAAGGCGTGGAAGCGACGCGAGCCGGTGATTACCTTCGGCGGATGGGGAACATCGTTGCATTGCGGGGTTTCCGCATCTACAATGACGACCGTGTAATAGACAGAAATTTCGGACATGAGCGTACTTCTAAAATGATTGATGTCGATACTGGGGCTAGGTAGGTTCGTATATGAAGTCATTTCGTGAAGTTCTGACGATGAACCTTCCCCACCGGATAGGGTTCGTCAATATCACACCGAGCGTTGTAGCTGCCGTTGGCAAGAGTGGCGTTCGGAATGGCCTTGTACTCGTGAACGCGATGCATATAACCGCGTCCGTGTTCATAAATGACGATGAATCCGGGCTGCACGAGGATTACCAGAAATGGCTTGAGGAGTTGGCCCCCTTCGACCCTTCGCCCCAGCGTTATCACCACAACAGAACCGGCGAGGATAACGCCGATGCCCACATGAAACGCCAGATCATGGGACGCGAGGTTGTCGTGGCCATAACGGATGGCAAACTCGACTTTGGCCCCTGGGAGCAAATCTTCTACGGGGAGTTTGACGGCCGACGTGTTAAGCGGGTACTTGTGAAGATTATTGGAGAGTAGCATGATCGCCCCTTATTCCGAAATTCCTGCGAGGGCGAACGGATAGTAACTAAATCCGTTTCGTAAATGCCAAGATGGAGACGGCCACGTGAAAGATGATCCAGGTGCCCGCTTCGGGGCGGTCGGGTCTTCTTTCCAGCCAGCTTGACAGGGTACAGTAGCCGCTTCATCCGGCGTGCTCGTCGCAGCCACAATGCCCCGCAGTATTTCAAGGGGCCGGGTAGGTTGAAACGATAAATGGAAACAACAACAAGGCGAAGAAAAAGCATGAAACGCATGTTGATTGCAGTTGTAGTTGGTCTGATGACGGGGCTCACCAGCCAGGCGGCGGAGAAGCCGGTCAAGGAATACATCGCTCATGCCGACGCCACTGACGCACCACGGGTCGTGCTCGGCGGCGAGGTTGGCAACGCCGCCGCCGCCTGCGCGGCCCGCCTCCGCTTCGCCCCCTTCGACTCTCTGCCCTGGCTGCGGGCTGATCTGACCGGCGAGAAAGTCACCGAGTCCGACGACCAGTGGGACCACATCATGAACCGGCCGTTCAAGGATTTTTCCGGCGACATCTCGGGCCGCTTCATCGAAATCATGGCCAGGGATTCGCGTGGCGACATGGTCGTGCACCCCGCGTTCAAGGGCCTGCTCGATGCCGTGCTGAAGCACCAGCGGCCGGGCGGCTATCTCTGCGCTTCGGGCGTCATCAATTGGTCGAAGCCCATCGATTACGCTGGTGGGGGCGACATGGCCAAGTGGGGGCGCATGATGCCTGCGCTGTGGGGCAATGCCCGTCTGCTGTGCGGCCTGGTCGAAACCATGCGCGCGTTCCCCTCGGACACCGCCATTGACCGTGCTGCCCGCGGCCTCGGCGATTTCTACATCTCGATGCTGCCCCGCTTCAACGACCCGCAGCGTGTCGCCGAATACAACGCGGCCGGATCCTACGCTGCCGGCTATGTCACCTGCTGGTTTCCCGCTATGGAGGGGTTGGTCAAACTCGGCACGCTTACGGGAGAGCGGAAGTATCGTGATGCCGCCGCCACCATGGCGGCTTTCTACAAGCAATTCGACACGATTCCTGTCGACCATGCCCATGGCATGCTTTGTAACCAGGTGTCGCTCGTGCTGCTGTACGAGGCGACCCGGGATGCGTCGTACCTGGGACGCGTTGAGAAGCGGTGGGATGAACTCGTGACGGGCGGTTATGTCAATCCGGCGGGCGGCATCCTGGAGAAATGCAAGGTGAAGTTCGGTCGCGACGAGGGCTGCGCCATCGTCGACTGGCTTCGCCTCAACCTTGTCCTCGGGCGGGTCACCGGCAACACCCGCTACTGGGCCATGGCGGAACGCACGCTGCACAACCACTTCCTCCAGAACCAGACGACCAAGGGCGGCTTCGGCCACCGGCACGTCTTCTGCGACGACGACGGCGCCTACGGCTTCGGGAGAAATATCAAGGAGTCCACTTGGTGCTGCACTTACCACGGCGAACTGGGCTTCATCAACTTGCGACAGCACCTGCTGGCCCGCTCCCGCGATGTGCTGACCTGCAACTTCGCCCTGGACTTCACAGCATCGGACGCCATTGGCACGACAACCTCGCTGCTGCGGCCCGGTTTGAAGGCAGGTGAGGTGGTGCGCCAGCGCGTTTCCCTGGCCGGCCAGCCGGCAACCGTTGTCAGAGTGCGATGGCCGCTTTGGGCCGACGGGGTCACCGCGGTCGACGCTACGGATGCCGCACTGACTCTCGAAGCCAAGGACGGTTGGTATGCGACCGCACAGCCGGTCAACGAGGTGGAGTTCATCTTCACCGGCGGCGTTTATGCCGAGGACCGCCGCTGTACGCGTCTCTCCCACGGGCCCCAGCCCGGCAAGCCCTTTGTGATGGGCTATGGCCCCAAGCTCCTGGCGGCAGAGGGCCGCACCGCCGCCGTACCCGCCACCTGGCCGGTCACCCTCGATAAACTCAAAGCACAAGGTCTGGAGCCTTTTCCCGCCGTATTCAGGTGCAAGGACTGCTGCTTCGTCGTCGGGAAATCGGCAGGTGGGAGCGATTCAAACAACACGAAGGAAAACAAACATTGAAGCACATAGAACAGAGAATGAAACTCGCGTTAATCGCAGTCGTTGGTAGTCTGATGCTGGGAGCGACCAGCCAAGCGGCCGAGAAGCCGGTCAAGGTGTTTATCTTGGCCGGGCAGTCCAACATGGTCGGCCACGGCAAGGCTGAGGAGGGCGCCAACCCCGCCTTCTTCATCGCCCCCAAGGGCGGCAAAAAGATACCCCGCGAGATCCCTGGCGGCGAGGGCAGTCTGCGCTTCCTGGTCAACCACCAACCGCAAAAATACGGCCCGAACGGCACCGAACCGCTGGTCGGCGCCAACGGCAAATGGCTGGTCGATCACAACGTGAAGGTCTATTCCTACTGCGACGGGACGACGAAAAAGGGCGACCTGATCATCGGCTATGGTGCGAACAACGGAGCCTGGATCGGGCCGGAGTACGGCTTTGGATGGGTCGTCGACCGGGCGATCAAGGGCAAGGTGCTGCTCATCAAGGTGTCCACTGGTGGCACAAGTCTGAAGGTGGACTGGCGGCCGCCCTCGGCGGTGGCGCAGCGCGGCGGCGTGGTCGGTCCGCGTTACACGCAGATGGTTGAGATCGTGAAAAAGGTTGTGACCAACATGGGTGAGGAGTTCCCCGACTGCAATGGCATGAAATACGAGATCGCTGGCTTTGGCTGGCATCAGGGGTTCAACGACAACTGCAACGCGGGCTTTGGCGACGAATACGAAAAGAACCTGGTGGACCTGATCCAGGATGTGCGCAAGGAGTTCGGCAAGCCGGATCTGCCGTTCGCAATCGCCACGACCTCGATGTTCCCGCCCAAGTCGCCTAGGAACCCGATCGAACTGGCGCAGCTGGCGGTCGCCGATCTGCGGAAGTACCCAAAGTTCAAGGGCAACGTCGCCACCGTTGACGCCCGGCCGTTCTGGCGCGACGAAAAAATCTCGCCCAGCAACTTCGGCTACCACTGGAACCACAATGGCGAGAGCCATTATCTCATTGGCGAGGCTATGGGCCAGGCGATGGTGAAACTGCTCGAGCAGAAGAAGGGAGATAGGCACCCATAACAACAAAATCACGTTTTGTAATCTTGGCTTGTCTGACATGCGTCTGCGTACATGCCGCCGACCGCCGATGCGACGAAGCTCGCGCCCACCTTCACGCTGGCGCAGTCGGCCAAGTCCGATCCGCCTTCTGGTACGTCGCGCGATTTCAGCGCCCCGCAGAAATACACCGTCACTGCCCAGGACGGTTCGACGCAGGTCTACAAAGTGAACGTGCTCAAGAGCACGGGTGACGGCCCGACGGCGTTTGCCTGGACGAGCCCAGCCGCAGGCAAATGGAGCGACGGCACCCGATGGTCGAACAACCTCGCCACGGGCGCGCCGCCTGCCGCAGCCGGCCGGCCCGACTACCTTCTGGACTTCAGCAAGACTGGCCCGAACGCCGTCACAAATGATCTGGGCTCGGATTTCCTGCTGAATCAGCAGTTTATCGAACACACGATCCCCGAAAAACCGAACAGCCGATTGCAGAAGTACCGCATTACGGAGGCGGGAGCAAGCTGGCTGGGAAGCCTGGGCATAGGTAAGACCAAACCATGAGCAGCGTCGGCCAGATCGAAAAGTTGACCCAGAAGCGTGTGGTGAATCGTCCTGCCTGCTCGTCCTCACTGCATTGTGCACGGCGGTAGCTAATGCCTCGTCCTTGCCCAGATTGTCGTAAAGCGACCGCTTTGCCGGCGTGCTCATCGCCTGGGGGTACGTCTGGCAGTGTCCAACGACGCGGTGCGGCTGGCGGTCATCGGGAAGCTCGGTTGGATCCAAGCGGCAGCGGGCACGGTTCGAGGCACAGCCACGGCAGTCCGAGCGCGAGATGGTCAGCGGCGAGAGTCACTATGCGTGTGGGCGGCGCTACCGACTTCGCGTTATGGAACGGCCGGGAACGCCTGAAGTTGTGCTGCGGAACAGATCCACGCTCGAACTCCACGTGCCGGCGGAATCGGGCGTCGAGCGGCGCGAGCGGGTGTTGCAGGGATGGTATTTTGGGGGTTCAGGTCGCCGACTGGGGTGTTGAAAAGATGAAAACCAAGTAGGGTGCATGCAACATCGACGCCCGCCGTATCTGGCTGAACCTGGAGCTGGCGAAGAAGCCGGTGCAGTGCCTCGAATACCTGGTCGTCCACGAATTGGTGCACTTGGTGGAGCGGCACCACAACGACCGGTTCATGGCGATCATGGACAAATGCCTGCCGCAATGGCGCTTGCATCGGCAGGAGCTGAACGCCGCGCCGCTTGCCCATGAGACTTGGGGATACTGATGGGGCGAACACACATAGGATTCCTGATCCGCCGACTACAAGCGCTCGTCGGAGTGGGGTATCCGAGAAGAAGAAAGCGTCCAAGCGACCGGAAGCTGCGCAATCGTCGGACGTTCCGGAAACGGATGAGGAGCACTGTAGTGTCATGGACGAATTGAAGAAACTCTGATGCCTAACCATTTCGATAATCAGCCGCATTTTCCAGGTCAGGCCACGAACTTCTTAAAGCGGGATTTAGGCGAAACGACGGACAAACCGGATGAGGAACGGCAAGTGATAATCCATGCGGATCTCGACGCCTTCTACGCCTCGGTGGAAGAACGAGACCGTCCGGAACTGGTCGGCAAGCCGGTCATCGTGGGCGGTTCGCCGGAGAAGCGGGGCGTGGTGTGTGCGGCCAACTACGTCGCCCGCAAGTACGGCGTGCATAGTGCCATGCCTGCCGTCACTGCGCGGCGCCTCTGTCCGCAGGGCATCTACCTGCCACCCAGGATCGACTACTACGCCGAGGTTTCCCGGAAGATCCGCGACATTTTCGAGCGGTTCACGCCCCTCGTGGAGCCCCTGTCGCTTGACGAGGCCTTCCTGGACGTGACCGGCACCGAGCACCTCTTCGGCCAGGCCGTGGAGATCGGGCGGCAAATCAAACAGGCCATCCGCACGGAATTACGGCTGGTAGCCTCCGTGGGCGTGGCGCCCAACAAGTTCCTGGCCAAGATCGCCAGCGACCTGAAAAAGCCCGACGCCCTGGTCATCGTGGAACCGGCCAAGGTGCAGGAGTTCCTTGACCCGCTGCCCGTGGAGCGGCTCTGGGGCGTGGGCAAGCAGAGCAGCAAGGTCTTCGAGCGGCTGGGCATCCGCACTATCGCCCAGCTTCGCCAATGCCCCCTCGACATCCTCCGGGCACGCTTCGGCAGTAATGGGGAGCACCTCTGGGATCTGGCCCACGGCCGCGACGGCCGTGCGGTGGTGCCCGAGCGGGAGGCCAAGTCCATATCCAACGAAACGACGTTCGAGCGGGACATCAGCGACATGGACGTGCTGCGGGCCTGGCTGGTGGACCTCGTTGACCAGGTAGGTTGCCGATTGAGGCGGCATGGGATGCGGGGTCGGACGGTCCAGCTCAAGGTCCGCTTCGCCGACTTCTCGCTCATCACCCGATCCTGCACCTTGCCGGAGCCCACGGACATTACCGACGAGCTGTGGCGGGCGGCCGACGAGCTTCTATGCCAGCGACTTCCGGCCGGGCACCTGCCCGTTCGGCTTCTGGGCATGGGCCTCAGCGGCCTGGACGACACGGGGCTGGCCCAGGGCATGCTCTTCGACGGCGAGGATCGGGAGAAGCACGAGCGGGCGGACGACGTGGCCGACCAGATCAAGGAGCGATTCTGGGTAGGGGCGATACGGCGGGGGAGCAGCCTTCGGGGCGAAAGTCCCAGGACGCCGTAGCTCGATTCTAACAGGCTCAGAAAATCCGCCGCCCCAAAGCCGTGGCCGAGATGAGCGGAGTCCTGCGAGCTTCCAGCAGTCCCCACGGGCACGATGGCGACCGCCACTGATTACCCCTTTGGCCGCACTTTTCGTATCACCAATCGTATCACCGAGGCCAAGAAACGAAAACAGCCGCATCAAGCGGCTGCTTCGTAAGTCCTTTCGGGATAAGGACTTCAATCTAAGTCGGGACAACAAGACGGCTATTGAACTTTTTCTGACCGGTCTGGGTGGTTGGGACGCCATCATGCGACGACGGATAGATGACGGTAAGTCGAAGCAGGATTGATCCTTACGATTCACCGCATTCATCTTTTGTGCCCGTACCACAACGGGCCACACCCCCGTCGGGGCCGGTCGGACAGCAGCTTGGTCTCCTGATTCTTTTCAGTCAGCAGGATTCGCAGGCTTTCGGCTTGTAGCCCATCCCACCGATCCAGTATAGCCGCCGGCCGGCACGAATGCCAGCGTCGACGTCGACTCTACCCTCGGTGCCTTGATCCGGCTCGGTGTTCATTTCCAAACTCATCATGGCCGATGGTGGGTATAGCCTAAAGGCTATTGATACAGATAGCCTATAAGCTATAATTGCGTTATGTGGCTGGTAGAAACGACCGATGTCTTTGACGAGTGGTTCCGACCTGGACGAAGATGTCCAGGTCGAGGTAATCGCTACCGTGGAACTGCTGAAACTGCTGGGGCCGCGCTTAGGCCGGCCGCACGCCGATACGCTCAACGGCTCCAGGTATGCCAACATGAAAGAGCTTCGGGCGAGTACGGCCGACAAGGTGTTGCGGATCCCGTTTGCCTTCGACCCAGACCGCAGTGGCATCCTGCTGGTGGGTGGCGACAAGTCCGGTATCAGCACTAAGCGGTTCTACAAGCAACTGATCGAAAAAGCTGACCAGCTATACGCGGCCCACTTGGCCGCATTGAAGGCGAAAAAGAAAGAGAAGAGGTGATCATTATGGCCAAGACATTCAACGAACTCGTCAAACGGACGACCACGAAAAAGACGCGAGCGCGGGCGGCTGTCCGCACTCAGGAACTGCTGGCGGAATTGCTGCTAAGCGAGGTCAGGCAACTGACCGGCAAGAGCCAGCATCAGGTGGCGGAAGCCCTCGGCATCAAACAGCCAAGCCTGTCGAAATTGGAGAAGCAATCCGACATGCAGATTTCGACGCTGCAAAAGATCGTCACGGCACTTGGCGGCGAGCTTGAGGTGTTGGCGAGATTCCCGAAGGGAACCGTGAAGATCGACCAATTCGACCCATCGCCGCCAAGCGGCCGGCCCACAGAGAGCCCGAGCCATAGTAGTTCTTGCGCCCCACCGCAGGACCACGATTCGCGCGCTCCGACGCATTGTTGTCCATCGGAATGCGCAGGTCGCCCATGAAACGAGTCAGCCCCGACCAGTGCGATTGAAGGCTCGTGAGCGTCTTGCGGCAAGGTTCGCGGAGCTTCGAATCGGCCAGTTCCGTCGCGGCTTGCGTTTGCATGTCGGCGACGGTCTGACGCAGCGCCGCGTCGGCAGTCTGAAATTCCGCACTGCCGGGTTCGTGTGTGAGTCGCAGACTCTGATGTCGGTAAAGCGAGCGGATTCGTCGGAGCCAAGTCAACGCCCAAGGTTTCAATTCGCTCCAACCCTTGCCGACTTCAATGAAATCCCGTCGTACGTGAGCCCAACAAAAGACAAGAATCACGTTGCCGAGTTTCACCTGGGCCATGGCCTTGTATCCCGAGTAGCGATCGACCATCAGAATCACACAGGCGTCAGCGGCAAAGTGACTTTCGGGCACATCGTGGCTGCGTGACGGATCGAGCCGAAACACCACGCTATCTTCGGTGAGAAAGACCCACAGCCACCAGCGGTGGCCGACCTTCCCTTCGTGTTCGATGAAAACCAGCCAACGTGTCTCGTCGGCCTGGGCAAAGCCGGCCTGGGCACTGTGCGCCAACAGCGCGTCGTAGAGGGGCTGGAAGAGCGGTTCAAGGTACTGCAATCCGCCATTCACCGTGCCCGCTGCCAAGTCCAACCCCCGTAGTCGCCAGGCGGCGAGTTGGCGCTCGATCGGCTGATGGCTAAAGTACTTGCCCAACAGGATCTCGACCCAGATCGATGTGCCGAGCCGCCCTTTGGGAATGAGCTTCGGTGGAAGCGGGCCGATGACTGTCCGCGGACCCGGACAGTTGCACGTGCGTTGATAACGCTGTCGCCGAGTTCGTCGCCGGTACGCCCGCACATCGACTTCGGCTTGTTCCGAGTCTTCGGTGCCGTTAGGTTTGAAGGGCAAGCCACAATGAAGACAATGACGGCTGTCGGCGGGCAACTCGATCGGATCTACCACGACGGGCAAATGACTGTAGTCGCGCCGTTGAGGACCGGGGCGTCCTCTCCGCTGCCTGCGGGGTTGGGGCGGAAGGATTTCGCCGTCCGTCTCCTCCCCTGGCAGGTGGTTCGATCGATCGGGCGAAGTTGAGTGTTCGCTTTTTTGGCAAAACAAGCGGGCTTGGAGTTGGCGGTTCTCGCCCCGCAGTTGCTCGTTTTCGGCTTCCAACTTGGCAATCCGCAGCAAAGCAGCGGCGTGCATCGACTTCCAGTAGCCGGCCTCCTGCCGTAGCTTTAGGTTCTCCTGCCGCAAATCGGCCACTTCTTGCCGTAAGGAAACGACTTCCCGCTTCAGATCCTGGATCAATTCCAGCATCTGTGTCGTTTCATAACCCGGCGGGTCCGCGACAAGCTGTCCGTTCATTGCGGATCAGCTTGTACACATACCTGATAATTCACGCCAGATCAGAATTCAGCAGAAAAACGGCTTGGACGGTTCTTTACGCGGAGGGCACGGGAGTCGAACCCGCAACCGGTTTCCCGGCACCACATTTCCAGTTGCACTATACATGCGTCTATTGACGTCCGTTCTTTCCAGGAACGTATTTCCTGGCGGGTTTACGCGATAGGTGGATTCCACCGGCGCCCACGGTTTCCGCCAGTGTCCGCCGGTTTGGCTACACTTTGGCTACACGGCTCGCCTTCACGCCCCTCAATGGCACGTGGCACCTATCGTATCATCGCTTTGAGCTAGACATAGTATTGACACCCTGCGGTCCGAATCAACGCTATTCTTTGCCGTTCTTCTTTGAAGGAGTCTCTTCGTTGCGCAGCGCCTCGGCCAGTTCTTTCGGCAAGACGATTCCAG